>JADLDZ010000049.1 GCA_020846375.1 Nitrospirales bacterium
GACGCTGACGATTGCGGCAATGAACCCCAACCCTGCCGTATGGTGGCCGAGAAAGGCGTCGAAAAAAGGGCTCAGGATGCCGTCGACGAATTTGAAAAGACTCACGAGGACGAGAACGGTAAAAACAGCGGGAATGGTAATGATCAGTCCTGCAAGGAACTTTCTCTTAAAAGTGATGCGAATGGATTCGCCCATATAGCTCCTCAGGAAACGGGGGGCAAGACGCCGGTCCTTCTCCAAATCCCTCTGTACATGCTGCGTTGTGTGTCCCTTACGCCATTTCGAAATTGCTGTAGACGTTCTGGACGTCGTCGTTGTCTTCGAGCGCATCGATCAGCCGGACCATCTGCTCGGAGACGCTCCCCTCCAGGGGTACGTACGTCCTGGGGAGCATTGTCGTTTCCGCCAGGGCGGCAGGGATCGCGCTCTTTTCAAGCGCTTCCTTCACTGCGGCCAGGGTTTCCGGCGCAGTGATAATCTCGTAGCTGTCCTCTGCCGGATCGTTCTTCATGTCTTCCGCACCCGCATCGAGGACAAGGGCCATCAGGGTATCTTCATCAGCCCTGGACTTTTCCACGAGGAGGTAGCCTTTTTTCTCAAACATCCAGGAGACGCACCCCGCCTCGCCGAGGCTGCCCCCGTTTTTCGAGAGGATATGTCGGACCTCCGAAACGGTCCTGTTCCTGTTATCGGTGAGGGTTTCGATGAGGAGGGCCGCTCCGCCGGGGCCGTATCCCTCATAGGTGCTCTCTTCGTAGGTGGTTCCGGGCAGTTCTCCGGTACCTTTCATGATCGCCTTCCTGACGTTATCGGAAGGCATGTTCGCTTCCTTTGCCTTTTCTATGGCGAGCCGCAGCCGTGGGTTGCCGTCGGGGTCCCCGCCGCCCATTCGCGCCGCGACGGAAATCTCCTTGACGATCTTGGTGAATGCCTTGCCCCTTTTTGCATCGGTGTGAGCTTTCTTATGCTTTATCTGCGCCCATTTGGAATGACCTGCCATAGAGAAGACCCCCGTTTAGTATCATGAAACACCCGGTAATAATAAGGGTGCTTCCCGCCGGAACCGGAATGAAAGTACCCTTTTATGATAATAGGATCGTAGCTGTACTGTCAAGAAAACGAAGGAAAGAAGCGGGTTGAGAGGGCAGGACCGGCCCGAAGGCATCGTTAGAGGCAGGAGTCCTGAAGGGCATTCTTGCACGTGCAGCCGCGGGAGGAGGGAAGGCGGAGGAGAACGCCGCCGAGGAGGGATTTCACGGCGTCCAGGGAACCCCGCATCGTCTCCACCACCTCGGTGGTGGTCAGCTTGCCTCCGGATATCCCCGCAGCGCGATTGGTAACGACCGCAATCCCTGCGAGGCAGAGCTCCGCCTCTCGCGCAAGGGAAGCCTCCGGCATCGCGGTCATCCCCACGACATCGGCGCCGATGGAAGCGAAGAACTGTATCTCCTTCGCCGTTTCCAGTCGGGGGCCGTTGACGCAGACATATGTCCCCCCGTCCGTCAGCGGGAGCCCGGCATCACGGGCTGCAGCCAGGATGCATTCCCGCATCACCGTGCAGTACGGATCGGTAAAGTCCACATGCACTACCCTGTCCCCTTCATAAAAGGTGGACGGCCGGGTGCCGCAGGTCATATCGATAAGCTGGTCGAGAAGGATCAGGGAGCCGGGGGGCATTCCCCTGTTGATCCCGCCCACGGCGCTCACGGTGATGATCCTTTCCACTCCGAGGGCCTTGAATCCCCAGATGTTCGCCCGGTAATTGACCCGGTGGGGGGGGAAGCGGTGGGGGCTCCCATGCCGGGCAAGGAAGACGACCTCGCTCCCTCCGATGCTTCCTATCCGGTACGGAGCGGACGGTTCTCCGAAGGGGGTGGAAAGGGGAACCTCCCGGAGCAGGGAGAGTCCTTCAATCTCATAAAGGCCGCTGCCGCCTATCAGTCCGGTCATCATGCTCCCTATTGTAGGATACCGGAGAGTTTCGCGCAAGTGCGGACCGCTGGGGGTGGGCCGCTTATCCCAGGGGGCGCAGTATGACGATGCCCGGCTTGCCCCTGAGATACTTCCTGAATTCCTGGTCGACGACCTTCCGCACCCCCTGCGCCGACGAGGCGTGGCGCAGGTATATCCTGTTCCCCTCCCTGATGAAGATCCCCACGTGCGACACGTCCAGTCCCGGTGTCCCGGAGTAGATCCCGAGATAATCCCCGGTCCTCAGCGCTGCGATAACCTCCCTGTCCACGAGCTCTGACGGGATAAAGGAGACGATCCGGTCCCTTGCCGGTATGCCCGGCAGGAGCAGCGATCCGTCTTCTTTCTCGTTCAATCTCTTATGAATGGCGGTGGTCCGGAGCTCCCCGATGACCGAAGTGTGGTCGGCGATATGCTCCGCGTTGTATTCGCGCCAGTCGGTGAAGAAGTGGTTCCTGGTGTCGTAGGATACGGCGCCGGCACGGTAGCGCACCCTCTCCAGCTTTTGCACGAACTCCCGGAAGGAAGAGGACAGACGCATGGCTTCGATGTAGTCGATGAAAGTGAAACAGTCCATTTCTTCCAGGTTGATGATGAGCTCTTCACGGGTCCCGCTGCCCTCTTCCAGTGTCGCCTCCCGGTAGGCGGTGCCCAGGAAATGATCTGACAGGAATACGATTCGCCCGCCGGTATCGGAAATGCCCGAAGAGGCCCGGAGAAGGGCATCCAGCTCTTCTTCAGTCCATTCTCCCCACTGAATCAAGGTTCCTCCGGAAAGAAAACGGTTTAAAAATAACTATACCATACCAGAACCGGCGGTCTCTTTCAAAAAGGCGGGCATACCGCAGCCGTCTCCTCCGCAGTCGCAAAAGGTGCGGTTCTATTTGATATTTTAGCCTGCACGGGGCATAATGTAATTCAGGGCGTATCTATTAACCATCTTCTGCTGTGACCGGCTGCCCGATCTCCGGTACCAGGGTGTGTCTGCACACCCCAGGGCGGAACCGGGCAGGGAGGACAGCGCCGGCGGGGAAGCGGCCGGTGCACTCGTTGCACTTCGTCGCCCTGGGAGGACTGAAAGCAGTGTACTCCGGTGCAGGCAGCAGGGAGAAAGAAAAGGCATGAGGATTACCACCAAGCTTACCGTTGCCGCCCTTATCCCTGTGGGCATGGCGCTCATGATTGTCCTTTCCGTCTTCCTCGTTTCCCGACAGGCGGAAGAGGCCCGGGAAAGGGGGCGAATAGCCGGCTCGATCATGCAGGGCGTCGCCGAATTGAATCAGCTCACCTATGCCTATCTGCTGTATGGCAGGGAGGGTCCGAAAGTGGAGTTCCTCGCGAAGCACGGCAGCCTGACGCGGCGTATCGAGGAGATCCGCTGCGAGGACAGGAGACAGCAGGAGCTTGTCAACGAGATCCGCGAGGACCATGGCGATATAAGGAATCTCTTCATTACCCTTGCCTCCGGATACGAGGCGAGGCGAGGCGAGGCGGGGGACGCCGCCCTGTTTGCCGCACGGCAGGAGAGGCTGGCGGATCAGATCCTGCTGCGGTCCCGCTCGATACTGTCCCGCGCCTTTCTCCTCGGACTCTCCATCAATCAGGAGGCGGATTCAGTGCAGCAGAAGACCAGCAGGGGCATCCTGCTGCTGACCTCCATGGCCGCCCTGGCGATAACGGGCATCCTGCTGCGCGTCATGGGCAGCATTTCACGCGCGATCCATGCGCTCCAGGAAGGGACCAGGATCATCGGGTCGGGCGACTTCGATTACAAGGTGAGGACTGATGTGCGTGATGAGATAGGGCAGCTCTCGCAGGCCTTCGACCGCATGACGGAACAGCTGAAGACGGTGACTGTTTCACGGAATTTTCTGCAGAAGGAGATCGAGGAGCGCAAGAGGGTGGAAAGGGCGCTGCGTAGAAGCGAAGACAGGCTGAAGGAAGCGCAGCGCATTGCAAGCCTGGGGAACTGGGAGTGGAACCTGACCACCGGGAAGCTCAAATGGTCGGATGAAATATACCATATTATGGGGGTGAGCCCGCAGAATTTCGAGCTCTCCCCCGAAAGCTGCCTGAGCATGGTGCATCCCGATGACAGGCTTGCGGTGGAGCAAACCGTGGCGGAGATGATGTCCGGGCAGGAGAAGTGCGCCGTCGATTACCGCGTTACCCGCAAGGACGGTGCGGAAATCGTGGTGCAGATTCAGGCGGAGGTCGCGTGTGTGGTGGAGGGCAGGCAACTCCGCATTGTCGGAACGGTCCAGGACATCACGGAGCGCAAGGCATTGGAAGAAGCCATCCGTTATCAGGCCAATCACGATCTGCTCACCGGACTTCCCAACAGGATGCTGTTCACGGAGCTCCTCATCCTGGGGATCTCCCAGGCGAGCCGCAGCCGGAAGCGCCTGGCGGTGCTGTTCCTGGACCTCGATCGTTTCAAGAATATCAACGACTCCCTGGGACACCACGCCGGAGACCAGTTGCTGAAGGAGGTGGCGGTCAGGCTCCTCTCCCCTGTCAGGGAATCCGATACTGTTGCGCGCATGGGGGGCGATGAGTTCGTCCTCCTTCTCCCCGACATCGTCCATGCAGGAGACGTGGATACCATCGTCCGGAAGATAATGGATGCGTTCCAGACACCCTTTTCCATCGGCGGGAACGAAGTGCATATCTCCACGAGCATAGGGGTCAGCGTATATCCGGATGCCGGCGAGTATGCGGAGGAGCTGATCAAGAACGCGGATATCGCCATGTATTATGCGAAAGAGCAGGGCAGGAGCAATTACCAGTTCTACAGCCCTGAAATGAACATCAGGACCCTCGAAAGGATGATCCTCGAAAACAGCCTGCGCCAGACTCTCGACCGGGGAGAATTGGTGGTGTACTATCAGCCCCAGGTGGAGAGCTACACCTGCAGGATAGTCAGTGCGGAGGCACTGGTCCGCTGGCAGCACCCTGATCTGGGGTTGCTGAACCCCCTCCAGTTCATCCCGATAGCGGAAGAGACGGGTTTGATCATGTCACTGGATGAATGGGTGCTGCGCACCGCATGCGCGCAGATCAGGGAGTGGCAGGAGGAGGGATGCCCGGCTATCGGAATCACGGTGAACCTTTCGGCACGCCAGTTCCAGAAGCCGGGGCTGGCGGAGATGCTGTTCCGCATCCTTCGGGAGACCGGTCTCGACCCCGCCTGCCTGTGGCTCGAAATCACTGAGGGGATAGCGATGAAGGATGTCGGATTTACTATTCAGACTCTCGGGAAGCTTGCCGAAGGAGGCATACGGTTTTCCCTCGACGACTTCGGCACCGGGTATTCCTCCCTGAGCTACTTGAAGAGGCTGCCGGTGCAAAAGGTGAAAATCGACAAGTCCTTTGTCAGTCACCTTGCGGAAAGCCAGGACGACAGGGCGATCATCGCCGCGGTGATCACCTTGTCGCACAGCCTGCATAGGGGAGTGATCGCGGAAGGGGTGGAGACCCGGGAGCAGCTCGAGATCCTCCGGGCTGCCGGATGCGACGAAGTTCAGGGGTTTCTTTTCGGCAAGCCGGTGCCTGCGGAGGCTTTCAAGGAGATGCTGCTTTCGTGCGCCCCGCAGCAGGGTATGCGGGCGGACTGAGTCCTGTTGCGGCCGGCTGCCTGCTGCCCGGCACTCTCCGTGCTGCGGTATCACGTGACACTTTTCGCTTCACCATCCCTGTGGTATGATACTTCCATGAGTGTCATCGACGTGCACACGCACGGCATCGGCGGGTATGATACAAGGACCACCGATGCGGAGCATCTCCTCAGGATAGCCGAACTGCACGGCGCCGCAGGCGTATCCGAAATAGTCCTTACCCTTTATCCCGCCCCCATCCGGGTGATGCGTGCAAGCATGGCGGTGGTGCGGGAGGCGATGGCACGGCAGAAAGGTCGCCCTGCGCTCTCCCGGACAGGCAGTGTGTCCGATACGTCCGCCCCCCCCCCGGCGCGGATACGGGGAGTGCACCTCGAGGGGCCTTTCCTGAACCCGGTGAAGTGCGGGGCGCTCAATGCGATGACCTTCCTCGAGCCGTCCGGGGAGCGGCTGCACGAGCTGATCGAGGGCTTTGAGGATATGGTGAAGATCATCACGGTAGCCCCTGAGATGGAAGGCGCGGCACGTCTCATACGGGAGATGGCCGATGCGGGGATCGTGGTGAGCATGGGGCACTCGGCCGCCACCTATGCGGAGGCCGAGGCGGGTTTCCACGCAGGAGCCCGGGGCATCACCCATCTCTTCAACGCGATGAGCGGCTTTCACCACCGGGAGCCGGGCCTTGCGGGGTTCGGCCTCCTGCATCCCGGAGTGTATGTCGAGGTGATCGCCGACCCCTACCACCTCCATCCGAAGACGCTGGAACTGATCTTCAGGACGAAGGGTCACGACAGGATACTCCTCGTCTCGGATACGGTGCGGGAGACCACTTCCCTCACGAGAAAGCAGGGGGTTACCGACAGGCACGGAACGCTGCTGGGGGGATGTCTTACCCTCACCGAGTCGGCCCGGAGACTCCAGGAAGAGGGCCTCCTGACCGGAGAGGTCCGGCGTTATATCGTTGAAAATCCCGGGAGATACCTGCAGAATGCCTGAGCGCAGGGGAGCGCTGCTCCTGTTTTGAAGTGAAGCCTGTGCAGCGGCAGCGGCTGTTCCTCCCTTGCCCATGACAACCCGCCGCGGTTTCTGCTACAATTCCTTCCTATGCTCTTCCAGCAATTGATCAACGGCCTTACCCTGGGCGGAGTCTATGCCATTGTCGCCCTCGGCTACACCATGGTGTACGGGATCCTCGAGCTCATCAACTTCGCCCATGGGGAGATCTATATGCTCGGTGCATACCTCGGCATTATTTTCCTGGGGATCTTCACCGCCATCGGACTGACGGAGGCGAATCTTCCCCTTGCTCTCTTCCTTACGGTGCTCCTTGCCGTATTCTTCTGCGCGGCATACGGCTTCACCATGGAAAAAGTCGCGTACAAGCCCCTGCGGAACGCGCCGCGCCTCAGTCCGCTGATCAGCGCCATCGGCGTTTCCCTCTTTCTCCAGAATTATGTCATGCTCACCCAGGGAGCGACGGACAAGGTCTTTCCCTCCCGCTTCGGAGAGAGCCGGATCACTATCATGAACGGGGAGATCACCTTCCTCCAGATCCTGATCATCGCCGTATCGGCGCTGATCATGCTGTCGCTTCATCTCTTCAGGAAGACGCGCTGGGGGAAGGCCATGCGGGCTGCCACCCAGGACAAGACCATGGCGGCCCTGGTGGGGATCAATGTAGACGGCGTCATTTCCCTGACCTTTTGCATCGGGGCTGCCCTGGCCGCCGTGGCGGGGGTAATGGTTGCCGCTTACTACGGACTGGTGAATCACTTTATCGGATATGTTGCGGGGATCAAGGCTTTTACCGCCGCTGTTCTGGGAGGCATCGGGAGCATTCCCGGCGCCATGCTGGGGGGTATCCTCCTGGGCCTGGCGGAGAGCACCGGGGCCGCCTACCTCTCCAGCGAGTACAAGGATGCGTACGCCTTCGTCATCCTGCTCATCATCCTGCTCATCAAGCCGTCGGGCATCCTGGGAAGGCGTTCCGAGGAAAAGGTGTGAGAGCGGGAGCCCGGGATGCGGAGCTCCATGGCGGGGATGCCGCAGGGAAGATCCGGGCATTGTTTGGCCGGTCTCCCCTTTTCCGCTCCCTGGTCATCGGGGCCTGGGCCGGTCTGCTGCTCCTTCCCTTCAAGAATGTCCGGGCTGCATTGCTGCTTTTCATGACGGTCGCCGCCGGCCTGGTCCTCTTGTATGGCGCACGTGCTTTCGGCAGGACGGAGGCATGGAAGAAGAGCGCCTTCCGGGCGCTGCTGCAAAGAGGGGCCCGGTCCGTGTCCCCGTATGCACGCTCTTCGGTTCTCCCTGTTCTGCTTGCCGTATTCCTCGTGGTGCCCCTTGCCGTAAAGGATTACTACCTCGATGTGCTGGTCATGGCGGGCATCTATACCCTTCTTGCCCTGGGCCTCACGATCATCGTGGGATTCACCGGCCTTCTCAACCTGGGCTTCGCCGCCTTTTATGCGGTCGGGGCATATGCCTATGCCCTCCTCAACACGAAGGCGGGGATCGGCTTCTGGCCCTCCCTGCCACTGGCGGCCTCCGCCGCATCGCTTGCCGGCCTCCTCCTCGCCATACCCGCCCTGAGGCTCCGCGGCGACTACCTCGCCATCGTGACTCTCGGCTTCGGTGAAATCCTTCACCTGGTGTTGAATAACTGGGACAGCCTCACCAACGGGCCCAACGGGATCGCGGGAATAGCCCCTCCTTCGCTGGCGGGGTTCTCCCTGGGTGCGCTGCGGCCCTACTATTACCTTGTCCTGGTATTTGTCATTCTTGCCGGTATCAGCGTCGTACGCGTGAAGAATTCGCGCATCGGGAGGGGGTGGATCGCCATTCGGGAAAACGAGATCGCTGCGGCCTCTCTCGGGATCGATGCCACGAAGTACAAGCTCCTGGCCTTTGCCGCCGGCACCTTCTGGGCCGGCATCGCCGGTGCGCTGTTTGCGGCGAAGATGCGCTTTGTCTCCCCTGAAAGTTTCACCTTTACGGAATCCGGTCTCATCCTGAGCATGGTGATCCTGGGGGGCCTGGGCAACCCTTATGGAGCCGCGGCCGGCGCCTTCCTCCTGGTGATTCTTCCGGAGGTGCTCCGGGATCTGCAGCTGTACCGGATGCTGATCCTGGGCATCGGGCTTGTCCTGCTCATGGTCTTCAGACCTCAGGGATTGCTGGGGGGGAGGGGAGGAAAATAGGGTGTACCTGGCTGAAGTCAGAGATCTGACCAGGAGCTTCGGAGGCATCCGCGCTATCGAGGAAGTGAGCTTCAGGGTGGAAGCGGGCGCCATTGTCGGCATTATCGGACCGAACGGAGCGGGAAAGACCACCCTGTTCAATTGCCTGACCGGCATTACCCGTCCGACCGGAGGAACCATACATTTCAGGGGGAGGGAGATCTCTACCCTTCCCGTCCACCGCATTGCGGAGCTCGGCATTGCCCGCACCTTTCAGAACATACGGCTCTTTTCAGAAATGACGGTGATGGAAAACGTCATGGCCGCGCAGCATGCGAGGACGCGCTACGGACTGGTGAGCGCACTCCTGCGTGGAGCGGGATTCAGGCGGAAGGAGAAGACCATCAGGGAGAAGGCGTTCGAGTACCTGGAGCTGGCGGGCCTTGAGGATTGTACGGATACGACTGCGGGGAATCTGCCGTACGGCCGCCAGAGGCGGCTCGAGATCGCCCGGGCGCTGGCGACGGAGCCCCTGATCGTCCTCCTGGATGAGCCGACGGCGGGCATGAACCCCCGTGAAACCACGGAAATCATGGAGCTGATCGGGAGGATCAGGGAGATGGGGAAGACCGTGCTGCTCATCGAGCATGACATGCGCCTCGTCATGGGCATTTCGGAAAGGATCATTGTGCTCGACCACGGGGTGAAGATAGCGGAGGGCACCCCTGAAGAAGTGAAAAACGATCCTCTGGTCATCGAGGCATACCTGGGAAAGGAAGTGCAGTGAACGGCAGAGTATTCTCTCCTGTTCCAAAACCTGGCGGATATTCCCTCTCCTCCATAGGGCGATGCCCGGTCCGCGGGATTTTCATTGCCGGAGAAGCGGCATGCTGACGCTCAGGGCGGTCCACGCTTCCTATGGCCCCATAAAGGCCGTCAGGGGCATTGACCTCGAGGTGCACAAAGGGGAGATCGTCTGCCTCATCGGCGGCAACGGTGCGGGAAAGACCACCACCCTGATGGCTGTTTCGGGCATCGTAAAGCCGGATGCGGGGAGCCTCTTCTTCAAGGGAGAGTGTCTCAACGGCGTGCCCGCGCACGAGGTGGTCAGAAGGGGGATCTGCCAGGTGCCGGAGGGCAGGAGGATCTTCCCGGCGCTGACGGTGCAGGAGAACCTCGAGATGGGGGCGTTTCTGCGGACAAAGGATTTCAGCAGGAACAGGGAAAGGGTCTTTACCCTCTTCCCGGTGCTGAAAGACCGCAAAAACCAACTGGGGGGGACGCTGAGCGGAGGCGAACAGCAGATGCTGGCCGTGGGCAGGGCACTGATGGCGAACCCGTCGCTGCTCCTGCTCGACGAGCCGTCCCTCGGCCTCGCCCCGATCATGGCCAGCAAGATCTTCAGGACCATCAGGGAGATCAACGAAGAGGGGGTCACCATCCTCCTCGTCGAGCAGAATGCAAAAGCGGCGCTGAAGCTCTCTCACCGGGGATATGTCATCGAGAACGGGACCATCGCCCTGCAGGGCAGGGGGGCGGACCTCCTGGAGAACGAAGAGGTGAAGAGGGCATACCTGGGGGAATGAAGTTTCTCTGTCGGAGTGAGGACGGCGGCAGAGGAACGGGGAAGAGCGGGTTGAAGATTTCCTCTCTTTTTCGTATAGTTCTTCTATCAGCAGGAGTAAATTCTTCGTGCCTCTTCCCGGCGGCGTGAAAGGAGGTTTCGGATGCCGTCCCGTGCGCATCTCCTGATTTCCGGACGTGTCCAGGGTGTGTATTACCGCGGTTTTACCGAAGAGGTGGCCCGTTCCCTCGGGTTAAAGGGATGGGTGCGCAATCTGCCCGACAGGAGGGTGGAGGCGGTCTTCGAGGGGGAGAGGGACGCCGTGGAGCAGGCCATCCTGCGGTGCAGGCAAGGCACCCCGGCAGCCCATGTCACCGGCATGGACGTCACCTGGGAGGAGCCCGTGGAAGGCTTGAAGGGTTTCGAGATCAGGTACTGACACACCCTGTTCAGCTCCGCTGCCCTCCATTCAGCAGTTGCTTGATGGACTGGTAGCCTGCGCTCGCTTTCCGCTGCTCCTGTATGCGGATATCGTTCAGATGGCCGAAATAGGTGCTCGCAATGCCGACGATGCTGTGGTCGAGGGCGCTGTTCTGCGCCATATCCTGGATCACTTTCAGGGCGTGCTCTCCTGTCATTCCGCTGCGGTAGGGCCTGTCTTCCGTGACGGCGGTGAAGACGTCCGCCACCGCCATGATGCGGGAGCCGATGGGGAGACTGTTTCCTTTGAGGCGGAAAGGATAGCCGGTCCCGTCAATTCTTTCATGGTGCAGGGCGCCCCAGGTATGAATCGTCCCGAGCCCCGCCACTCCCTCCAGCACCCGGTAGGAATGATAGACATGGCTTTTGATTATGTTGAATTCTCCTTCGGTGAGTTTGCCGGGCTTGTCCAGGATTTCCGGCGGGATCGCCAGCTTCCCGATATCGTGAAGGAACCCCGCGATCGTCATCATTACGCATTCAGTGTCGGAAAAGCCCATCATCTGCGCCAGCAGTGAGGCTACCGCGCTCACTCCCGCGGAGTGGACGGCGGTAAAGGTGCTCCGGTAATCGATGACATGACTGAAAATCCTCGAAATGCCCAGAAGCTCCTGCGTATTCAGCTCATGGTGGGGCAGGGCCTCCCTGTCTGCAATGATCTGGGGGATCTCGGGGGAGGTGGCATCGAACCAGAAGGACTCCCTGACCGCAAGATCTTCGAATGCCTCCAGCAGTTCCGGCATGAACAGCTTCCCCGAGTGGCACTTGATCGCGGCTGCGATATGCTTTTTCTGGCTGAGGATTTCCGTGTTCCTGCAAATCAGCACCTCGATCCTGTCGGCGAGGTGGAGGATATGGGCGCCGAGGGGCACCTCCTCACCGAGGCTGCGGCGGCCGCTGCCGTGGTCCCAGTGGGTATGGTGATGGCGGATGATCTTTGCAGCCCCGGAGAAAAGATTGTACTCCTTCGCCAGCAGGTACCCTCTTTCGGCATGGAGATGCGGGTTTGCCATCTCGAACTCCAGGGCCTCGAATTTCTCCTGCATCGAGAAGACGCCGATATCATGGATGGTCGCGGCGAGAAAGATCTCTGCGGTCTCCCGGCGGGATACGCCGAAAGCCTGAGCGATTTCGCTCGCAATAATCGCCACCCTGAGGTGATGGTTGGCTACCTGCGGGCTCACGAAGTCCAGCACCCGTGAAAAAGCGAGGATGAAGTCGGAAAGATGGATTTTCGGGTTCTTCTGCATCGTCGATAGTATAGATCCCTCTCAGTAATCAGGAATGAAGAAAGAAATTTCTCCTTCTGTACTGCATCTTCGGGTCTGCGCGCCGATGGGATAACACATTGTATCCTATATAAGAAACAATAGTAAACAACGGAAAATGCTTTTCCCGGGACGGAACGGAAAAGATCTTTTTTCTTGTGCTACTATATTCAATGGGGGTGAAGATGTCTGTAGATCTCTTCAGTGCTGCTGACGCGGTGATCCCTGCAGCGTACTTCCCGGAAGAGGAAATCCCATGACCATGAACGCTCTTGTCCATAAAATTCTTGAAGAGGTGCCGATGACGAGACAGGAGGCCCTTGCCCTTGCCGCCCGCGCCGGGAGCCGAAGGGTGGACCTCTTTGAGCTTTTTGCAGGGGCGGGCAGGATACGGGAGGCGTTCAGGGGGGATTCCGTGGACCTCTGTGCCATTATTAACGCCAAATCAGGGGCTTGTCCCGAAGACTGCTCCTATTGCGCCCAATCCTCCCGGAACAGGACCGGCGTCGCCGTCTATCCCCTGCTGTCCAGGGAGGCTGTCCTGGAGAAGGCGGTGGAGGCGAGAGAGGCGGGCGTCAGGCGGTTCTGCATCGTCACCAGCGGAAGGAAGGCAGACGGAAAAGAGCTGAAGAAGATCGCCCTGATGGTGCAGGAGGTGAGGAAGACGGGGCTTCTCCCCTGCGCGACGCTCGGCCTGCTGGAGAAAGAGGAGCTTTCTTTCCTGAGGGAGTACGGGCTCGAGCGGTACCATCATAACCTGGAGACCTCGGAAAGACTCTTCCCGGAAATATGCAGGACCCATACCTATTACGACAAACTGAGAACCATAGAGGCGGCCCGGTCCGCCGGCCTTTCCGTATGCTCCGGCGGCATTTTCGGCCTGGGGGAGACATGGGAGGACAGGGTGGACATGGCGCTCGCCCTGCGGGAGCTGGATGTCGATTCCATTCCCGTCAACTTCCTTATTCCCGTGCAAGGGACAGCACTGGGGAGCAGACAGCTGCTCCCTCCTCTCGAAGCGCTCGCCCTTGTTAGCCTTTACCGGTGTCTTTTGCCTGCAAAGGAAATACGGGTCTGCGGGGGAAGAGTCCAGGTGCTCGGGGAGCTCAACGCCCTGGTCTTCATGGCAGGGGCCGATTCCCTCCTGACAGGGAATTACCTCACCACCACCGGCAGAACGTATTCCGACGACCTGAAGCTCATCCGGGAATACGGGTTGACGGTCCCCCCTCCCGGAAAGCAAGGGGGCTGTCAGCAGAACATCTCCACGATATAGACCAGGTTCTCCACCCCCAGGGCGACGCCGATGCCTTCACGATCATGGTCGGGGTTCAGGATGTTCCGCCGGTGCCCGGGGCTTCGCATCCACCCCTGCACTGCGGAGTGGGCGATTTCTTCCAGCGAGCTCCAGGTATAGGAGGGCACGTCGTTGCGGTAGAGGATGGACGTATAAAGGGTGCGCTGGTACAGGTTCTCCGCGAGGCCTTCCAGGCGGTAGGCTCCTTTTCGTTTTGCGCAGCGGTATCCGTCCCGGAGTCCCCGCGCCGTGGGGTCCTCCCCTTTGCGGTTCGCGTGGCTGAAATAGCCGTGCACCGCCATGTCCCTGCCATGGCTGCGGGCGGTGGCACTCAACCTCTCATCCCAGTGCAGCGGCGCAAGGCCGTTCTCCTCCCTTTCGCTGTTGACCAGTTCATGGATGCGCTTTTCCAGCGCGGCGGAGGAAACCGCCGCCGGCTTCGTCCGCACCGCAGCGGCGATGGAGGGGGCATCTGCCATGAGTATCAATAAGAAGAAGAGAATCGATACGCAGAATACCGGCACCCCTCTGCCCCTGACTCCCTTTCTGAATACCTGCATCGTGCAACCTCCTTGGCAAGTAAATCACCGTAGTGTATCATGCAGAGGGGCGGGGATGTGCAAGAGACTTTGTAGGGCATTGTTTTCTTGAATTTATTGTACTAAGATTGTATAGTTTATATAGCCGGTTTTTGTCGCCATCACACAACACAATCGATTCTGTTTACTACATATTTATCAATCTCTGGAGGGGATTTCATGGCAAAGGGAACGAAGAAGGCACAGAAGTCTGCAAAGCCCGCCAGGCCGGCCAAGGCGGCGAGGGCTCAGAAGTATGTTTATTTTTTTGGCGGCGGGAAGGCCGACGGGAAGGCCGATATGAAGAATCTGCTGGGGGGGAAAGGCGCGAACCTTGCGGAAATGGTCAACCTGGACATCCCGGTCCCCCCCGGCTTTACCATCACGACGGAAGTCTGCACCCTTTACTACAAGAATAAAAGAAATTACCCTGACGAGCTGACGTCTCAGGTGGATGCCGCCCTGGCGAAGGTGGAGAAGATCATGGGGAAAAAATTCGGCGCCCCTGATAATCCCCTCCTGGTTTCCGTGCGTTCCGGAGCCCGCAGCTCCATGCCCGGCATGATGGAGACCGTGCTGAATGTGGGCCTGACCTCGAAGACGATCCCCGGTCTCGTCAGGAAGACGAACAACGAACGTTTTGTCTACGATGCGTACCGGAGGCTCATGATGATGTACTCCGACGTGGTCATGGAGAAAGCGGCAGGGATAGAGCCGGCTGAAGGACAGGCCATCCGCCAGAAGCTCGAGCACCGGATGGAGGAGCTCAAGAAGGAAAAGGGATATAAGAGCGATACCGAACTGACGGTGGGCGACCTGAAGATCCTGTGTGATGCCTTCAAGAAGATTATCAGGGATACCCTGAAAAAGGAGTTCCCCGACGATCCCCGTGAGCAGCTTTGGGGCGGCATCGGAGCGGTGTTCCAGTCATGGATGGGGAAACGCGCCGTATCGTACCGCAGGATCGAAAAGATCCCGGAAGAGTGGGGGACTGCGGTGAATGTGCAGTCGATGGTCTTCGGCAACACCGGGGACACTTCCGCAACAGGCGTTGCCTTTACCCGGAATCCGGCCACAGGCGAGGACGTGTTCTTCGGTGAGTGGCTGCCCAATGCCCAGGGTGAAGACGTGGTAGCCGGAATCAGGACCCCGAATCCGGTGAACAAGGCCGGAAAAACGGAGGATACGAAGCACCTCCCTTCCCTTGAGGAGCAGATGCCGAAGCTGTATAAGGAACTCTTCGCCATCCAGAAGAAGCTTGAAAGACACTATAAGGACATGCAGGACATCGAGTTCACCATCGAGGACGGAAGGCTCTGGATGCTCCAGACGCGGGTAGGCAAGCGGAACGGACAGGCGGCCATCCGCATGGCGGTGGAAATGGCGAAGCAGAAGCTGATCGACAGACAGACGGCCATCATGCGCGTAAAGCCCGACCAGTTGGATGAACTCCTCCATCCGAGCGTCGATCCGGCTGCGGAAAAAAAGGCGGTGGAGCTTGCGAAGGGCCTGCCCGCCGGTCCCGGCGGAGCCGTGGGAAAAGTGGCCTTTACCGCCGACGATGCAGAGGCATGGGCGAAGAACGGGGAGAAGGTTGTCCTGGTAAGAAACGAGACCTCTCCGGAAGACGTGCACGGCATGCATGCGGCAGAGGCGATCCTGACGGCAAAGGGAGGGATGACAAGCCACGCCGCCCTTGTCGCCCGGGGCTGGGGCAAGTGCTGCATTGTCGGCTGCTCCGCTTTGAATATCGATATCCACAAAAAAGTGATCAAGGTGAACGGGAGGGTGCTGAAAGAGGGTGACTGGATTACCCTGAACGGTACGAAAGGCCGCGTATACGAGGGGCGGCTTTCCCTGCTGCCTGCCGACCCCCAGCACAACC
>JADLDZ010000050.1 GCA_020846375.1 Nitrospirales bacterium
CGGATGATCGAGATGATGAGCCAGAGGCCGAGGAAGAAAGCGAAGCCGAAGGCGCTCATGCCGAGCACGGAAAAGCCGAAAACTCTCGGCCCCACCCCCGTGGCATGGAGGATGGCGGCGCTCAGGATCATGGAGCTCACGATCATTGCAAAGGCGATTCGGTTGCTCGCCTTGTCCATGTCCCTGATGAACTCGGGCAGGTTGATATGGAACATCTTCACCTGGATGTCGTCCTTCAGCGTCTTCTTGATGATCTGCTTCATCTGCCGCGGGAAGATGGTGGCGAAGTCGGTGAACTCCATGATGTTCCTCCTCGCCTTGTCATAAAACCGCGAGGGGCTGATCCTGCTGCGCATCAGCCGCGAAGCGTACGGCTCTGCGGCGGCGATGAAGTCGAAGGTGGGGTCGAGCTGGCGCCCGAGGTTTTCGAGGATGATCATGGTCTTGTTGATCAGCAGGAGATCCGAAGGTATCTTCAGGTTATGCTTGATCGCCAGGCGGGTAAGGGTATCGAGATACTGGGCAAAATTGATCTCCTGGAGAGTGAGACCGTAGAGGGGTTCGAGAAAATCCATCAGATCCGTCTTGAATTCCCTCCTGAAGACATCGAGGTCCACATGCTCGGGAATGATGCCCAGTTCGACGTACTGGTCGATAAGCCGTTCGAAATCCTTCTGCATCAGCGCGATGAATGTACTCGCCATCGTCTCCTTCAGCTCCTCGGAGACCCTCCCCACAATGCCGAAATCCACAAAAGCGATCACCCCCGTCGGCATCACCAGAATGTTTCCCGGGTGCGGGTCCGCATGGAAGAAGCCGTCCTCCAGCATCTGCTTGAAGAAGGCGTCGACCCCCGCCCGCGCCAAGCGCTTTCCGTCGAGCCCCATTTCCTCGATGGCGGTAATATTGTCGATCCGCACGCCTTCGATCCTCTCCATTATCAGGACCTTTTCGGTGCCCATCTCCTTACATGCCTTCGGGATATGAATGTCAGGGTGGTGCTCGAAGTTCTTCCGGAAGCGGATGCAGTTCCTTACCTCCTCCTTGAAGTCCATCTCTTTCCTCACCGTCCGCGCGAACTCGTCCACAATGCCCGTGGGGTTGAAGAACCTGCTGTCGGGGACATACTTTTCGAGGAGCCGGGCGATGATGACCAGTATATTGATATCCGAGTCCACCTGCT
Source organism: Nitrospirales bacterium (assembly GCA_020846375.1). Lineage (GTDB taxonomy): Bacteria > Nitrospirota > Thermodesulfovibrionia > Thermodesulfovibrionales > Dissulfurispiraceae > Nitrobium. Next base: position 1,184 of record JADLDZ010000050.1, read on the forward strand.
CCCGTATGAAGGGCCGCTGCACCTTCACGATGACGTCAGCGCCGTCCAGCAGGGTCGCCCGGTGCACCTGCGCGATGGAGGCCGCGGCGATGGGGACTTCGTCGAAGCGGCTGAAAAGCACGTTGAGGGGAGCCTGCAACTCTTCCTCGACAATTCTCATCGCCTCGGCGGCGGGAAAGGGGGGGACCATATCCTGCAGCTTCCTGAACTCGTCCGCATAGTAGGCGGTGATAAGATCGGGGCGAGCGGAGAGCACCTGGGCGAGCTTGATGAAGGTGGGCCCCAACTCCTCGAAGGCCATCCGCAGCCTCTCGGGAACACCGCCTTTTAGAGGGGGCCACACCCCGAAGGTCCTGAGGCGTTTCTTGAAGGGAATGTACTTGCCGAGGTGGATCTGCTCGATCATCTGCCCGAAGCCGTACTTGAGAAATACGTTTACGATCTGTTGCAGTCTTCTCGCAGACTTATAGGTACGGGTTATCCGCCTGATATCCATTTATGTGCCGGGCGACGCCGGACGCCGCACATGAAGAGAGAGCCGCCCCCTTCCGCTCCTCCGCTATTGCTCCGTTTCTTCCGTCTCGTGCGCTCCCTCCAGCTTCTTGACCCGCGCGGAGAGGGTATGTATCTTCTTGTTCAGTTTTTCAATATCGTCCCTTGTGGGAATATTCATCTTCTCCATGGTCTTGGTAATCATATCCGAGATGTTCCTGCTCCAATCGGAGGTGCCCTTGTCCACCTTCTCGGACCATTCCTTCACCAGCTTCGCACCCTGCGATTCGCTCAGTTCGCCCTTTGTTACCAGCTCATCCACAAACTCCTTCACCCTTTCCCGGGCGCCGAACCCTGCGAGGACCGCATTCCGAACCACATCGAAGATCGTCATAAGACCTCCTCTCTCTTTCTATTTCCTGTTTCCACCTGATTTTACCATATCATATACCGACTCGAGTGCCTTGTCCAGCCTATCCAACTCCCTGGTGCCCCCCTGGGCCATTTCGGGTTTGCCCCCTCCCTTTCCGCCCGCCCGTGCGGCGACATCCCTGAGAATGTCTCCTGCCCTGTATTTTCCGGTAAGATCGGGGGTTACCATCGCCACCAGGGAGGCCTGGCCTTCCAGGGCGGACGCGATCACGATGATGCCGGAGCCGAGCCTGTCGCGCACATTATCCGCCAGGACCCTCAGATCTTTCTGTTCCAGGCTGTCCACACGGCAGGAGAGGACCTTGACGTCGTTGATCTCCCGTGCCTGCTCCACAATGGAAAGGGAATCATGCGAGGCCGCCCTCGCCTTCAATGACTGGACCTCCCTCTCCGCTTCCTTCAGGTCGTTGAGCAGCTTCTCCACCCTTTCATGGGGCCTGTCCGTTTTGAGCTGCTCCGCCACCCGGGCGAGCTCGTCCCTTTTCTCCTGCAGGTACTCATAGGCGGCCTTTCCTGTCAGTGCCTCTATCCTCCGGATCCCGGAGGCCACGCTTCCTTCGGAAACGATTACGAAGGGTCCGATATCCCCCGTTGTCCTGCAATGCGTTCCGCCGCACAGCTCGCTGCTGAAGCCAGGCACCGACACCACACGCACCTTCTCACCGTACTTTTCGCCGAAAAGTGCGGTCACCCCGGACTTGAGTGCCTCCTGGATATCGGCCACCTGCGTGAGCACCGGGATGTTATCGAGCACTTTCCCGTTGACCAGGGATTCGATGCCCTCAATCTCTTTCCTGTCCAGCGAATAGAAGTGGGCGAAGTCGAAGCGCAGCCTGTCGGGGGACACATAGGAGCCAGCCTGCTTCACATGCTCTCCCGCCACCGTTCTCAAGGCGGTATGGAGCAAGTGTGTTGCAGTATGGTTTCTTGCGGAGGCCATTCTCTTTTCCCTGTCTACGGAGCACTTCACGGCATCCCATACCTTGATGCGGCCCCACTTTATCCTGGCTACATGGGCATGCAGCCCCACTTCCTTTTTGGTTGCGGTCACCTCGATCTCCGCACCGGGGCAGGAGATCATGCCGGTATCGCCCACCTGTCCGCCCGACTCCCCGTAAAAGGGAGTCCTGTCGAGGAGCAGTTCCACCTCGTCGCCCTCAAGGGCCTCGGTGACCACCCTCCCTTCCTTCAGGATCGCCTTGATCACCGCTTCCGCTTCGAGGGTATCGTATCCGACGAACACGGTCTCACCTATTTCCGTCGCCAGTTCCTTGTAGACAGAGGCGATGGCCTCCTCCTCGCCGACCCACGAGGCCCTCGCCCTCTCCCGCTGGATCTCCATCTCGCGGTGGAAGCCCTCCTCGTCGATGAGCAGGTGGTTATCGACGGCGATATCCCGCGCGAGGTCGAGGGGGAAGCCGAACGTGTCGTACAGCCTGAACAGTTCACCGCCCGGGATGATCTTCTCTCCGCTCTTCCTCAACGCGCCGATGATATCGTCAATGAGCCTCATCCCCTGGTCAAGGGTGCGGGTGAAGCGTTCTTCCTCGATCATGAGAAGCTTCGAGGCTCTCTCCCGCTCCTGCACCAGTTCGGGATAGAGGCCGCCCATGGTCTCCACCACGGAATCCGTCAGCCGGAAGAGGACAGGCCCCGTAAAACCGAGGAGCTTAGCGTGGCGCGAGGCCCTCCTGATGATGCGCCGAAGCACGTAGCCCCTGCCCTCATTGGAGGGGGCCAGGCCGTCCGACATGAGGAATGAAGCTGCCCGGAGATGGTCGGCAATGACCCTGATTGAAATATCGGTATCGGGACCCTTCCCGTACGGAACGCCCGACGCCCCCTCTATGGAGGCGATGATGGGAGCGAAAAGATCGGTATCGAAGTTGTTCCGTTTGCCCTGCAGCACCGAAGAGACCCTTTCGAGACCCATGCCGGTGTCGATGCTCGGCTTGGGCAGGGGGGTCAGGGTTCCGGATTCGCTCCGGTTGAACTGCATGAAGACGAGATTCCAGATCTCCAGATAGCGGTCGCAGTCGCAGCCCACTCTGCAGTCGGGCCTGCCGCAGCCGACGTCCTCCCCCTGGTCGATGAGGATCTCGGAGCAGGGGCCGCAGGGGCCGGTGTCTCCCATCTGCCAGAAGTTGTCCTTTGCACCCAGGCGGACGATCCTGTCCCGGGGGATCCCGGTCAGCTCATGCCAGAGGACCTCGGCCTCGTCGTCATTCTCGAATATCGTGGCCCACAACCTCTCTTTGGGCAGACGGTAGACCTCGGTAAGCAGCTCCCATGCGAAAAGGATGGCATCTTTCTTGAAGTAGTCGCCGAAGGAGAAATTGCCGAGCATCTCGAAGAAGGTGTGGTGCCGCGCAGTGTGCCCCACGTTTTCCAGGTCGTTGTGCTTGCCGCCCGCCCTCATGCATTTCTGGGAAGTGGCGGCGCGGGTGTAGTGCCTCTTCTCCTCGCCCAGAAAAACGGATTTGAACTGGACCATCCCCGCGGTAGTGAACAAAAGGGTTGGATCGTTCCGGGGGATGAGGGACGAACTCCTGACGACCTCGTGCCCCTTCGATCTGAAAAATTCGAGGAATGCGCCTCTTATGTCCGTGCTCTTCATTTCGTCTCCTGTCGTTGTATCTCGGGCTGGCCGGACTTGAGAAACAGCCCTTCGGTAATATCGGCCAGCCTTCCGTCGACGAAAAGGAGCCGCCTCTTATACCCGACGGTGTCGGAATAGATCCACTCCTCCCGCTGCCTGCCGTCCCGTGCAGCAGACGTTTTCACGGTTGTGGGAGATCCCCAGGTATAGCGCACCTGCTGCTGGGTCATGCCCAGCGTTACCTCGCCCTTGATAATCCGCTCCTGTACGTCGAGGGGATACCCCTTTATCTCGTCATGGGTAAACCGCACCGGGGCGGAAGAGCATCCGGCCGAAAGCGCCGCAAAAAAAAGCAGCGCTCCCACTCCCACCATCCTGTCAA
>JADLDZ010000051.1 GCA_020846375.1 Nitrospirales bacterium
ATGGAGCGGATGCAGCCGGGGGAACAATCCCCTGTCTTCGGCTACGGGACCTACTTTCTGGTATGGGGAGCCCTGGTGGCGCTTCTGGCGATCACCGTCGCCGTGGCGAGATGGGAGCCGGCCCGCTACAGCGTTCCGGCCAACCTCCTGATCGCCTCTCTCAAGGCGGGGCTGGTCCTGGAGTTTTTCATGCATCTGAAGCATGAGGGGAGGTTTCTCAAGGGGGTTCTCCTGCTCGGAATCCTGACTCTGAGCGTGATTATCGGGCTGACCTATACGGATACGTGGTACCGGTGAGGTGATCCATGTTTTCAGGAACTTCTTCGACTTCGAACGCTGTCGAGCTGTCCTTCTCCATCGTGGTGGGCGCCTGTATCCTCCTGCTCGTCCTCATCACCTTTCTGATTCTCCTGTTCCTGGTGAAGTACAATAAAAGAAGGCACCCGCATCCTGCGGAAGTGAAGGAGCACCGGGCGCTCGAAATCGTCTGGACGGTGGTTCCCATCCTGATCGTCCTGGGGCTGTTCTATGCGGGCTGGGCCGATTTCGACTACCTGCGCACCCCTCCTGAAAACGCTCTGCCGATACAGGTGACCGGGAGGAAATGGTCGTGGGGGTTCGAATACGGGAACGGGAAGAAGAGCGATGTCCTCCGGGTGCCCGTCGGCAGGCCGGTGAAGCTCCTTCTCACTTCGACGGATGTGCTCCACAGCTTCTACCTCCCCGCCTTCCGTATCAAGGAGGATGCCGTCCCGGGGATGAAGACGCATCTGTGGTTCGTGGCCAACGAGTCCGGTACGTATGATATATTCTGTACGGAGTACTGCGGGACGGGGCACTCCCATATGCTTTCGAAGCTGCTGGCCGTGCCCGCCGGGGAGTTCGATGCATGGTATCGTGCGGAGGAAGCGGCGGCCCCCGGAGGGAAGGGAGCGCAGCTCCTGCAGTCCAGGGGATGCCTCGGGTGCCACAGCACCGACGGGACAAAGACGATAGGGCCGACTTTCAAAGGGCTGTACGGCAGGACAACCGAAGTGACGACAGGCGGAAAAGAAAGGGAAATCATCGTGGACGAGGGCTACCTGAGAAAATCGATTCTCGAACCGAATGCCGATATCGTGCAGGGGTATCCTGCCGCAATGCCGGTCATCCCCCTGACCGGGGAGGAGCTGAATGAGATCGTGGAGTACCTGAAGGCGCTGCGGTGAGCATACGGGAGAGGCTAGAGGCCTCTGGTGTCCTGTGCAAACCGAAAATCACCCTCCTTGCGACCGTCTCTGCGGCGGCAGGGTTCCTCCTTGCGCCGCACGGAGGAGGGGGAAGTCTGGCGGTGCTGGTTGCGGGCGTAGTGCTCCTTGCAGGCGGCTCCTGCGCGCTCAACCATTATACGGACCGGAACCTGGACCGCCTCATGCCGCGCACGTGGAGCAGGCCCCTTCCCGCCGGAAGGATACGTCCGTGCGCCGCCCTGCTCTTTTCCCTCGCACTCGCTGCAGCCGGCCTCTGTCTGCTTCTGCGCGAAAGCCGTACGGCCGCACTCCTGGGAGCAGGGGCCGTGTTCTGGTACAATTGCTTCTATACGTACCTGAAGCGCAGGAGCCCTTTTGCGGCGGTCCCCGGGGGAGTGGCGGGAGCGCTGGGCCCCGCCATCGGATGGGCGGCTGCCGGGGGAGGGCTGCCCGGGATGGAATTGATGACGGTATGCTCGCTCCTTTTCCTCTGGCAGGTGCCCCATTCCTGGCTTCTTGCGCTCCAATGTGGCCGCGAGTACGAGAGGGCGGGCATCCCTTCGGTCACCGCGCTCCTGGGACGGAAGCAACTGGCGAGGGTGCTTTTCGCATGGATCAGTGCCGCCGCGCTCAACTGCCTCCTGATTCCCCTGTTTGCTTCCGCCTCCTCCCCCCTCTTGCGCTTCCTGTTCCCGGTGGTTGCGGGCGGGCTTCTCCTCCAGGGTGTCCGGCTCTTCAGGGGCGGTGGTGCGGTGTACCGTACGGCTTTCCGGGGAATCAACTTCTCCATGGTCCAGGTATTGTCCCTGATCATCCTCGAAAAAAGCGGAGCCCTCGGCGGAGTGGAGAGGGCGGTGCATGCTTACCTGTACGGCGCATGAGGCTCCTGCGCCGGGAATCCTTTTGCCGGCGACGGCACACGGAATGAAAAAAAAGGAGGTGTCCCCATGATTCCTGTACGCTTTACGGCTCTTGCATGCAGAATCCTCGCTGGTGCGGCTTTCTGTCTCGTGAGTGCGGGGTTTCTCCCGGGGGTGGATTCCGCCCCTGCCGCAGAGAGGGGGGTGTCGGCGGAGGCGAGGGAGTTCCTTTCGCGCATGAGCAGGTCCCTGTCCGACATCGCCGCAGCGGCGAGTCCCTCGGTGGTGAACATTGCCACCATAACGACGGTGAGTGTCGAAGAAACGCCCTATGGGGACCTCTTCAAGGACCCGTTTTTCAGGAGATTCTTTGGCGACCGCGACCAGCCCGCTCCGGGTGGGAAATTCAGGTCGTCGTCCCTCGGATCAGGAGTGATCATTTCGAGGGACGGCTACATCCTTACCAACCTCCACGTGGTGAAGGATGCGGACGAGATCAAGGTAACCCTCAACGACAAGAGGGAGTTCAGGGGCAAGGTCATCGGCATCGACCCGCAGACGGACCTCTCGGTGGTCAGGATCGAGGCGAAGGATCTCCCCGCTGTCCGGATGGGGAAATCTTCGGCGCTCAAGGCGGGAGATGTCGTGCTCGCCATCGGGAACCCCTTCGGGCTGAACCAGACGATCACCATGGGGATTGTGAGCGCCGTCGGGAGGTCGGACCTGGGAATCACGGATTATGAGGACTTCATCCAGACGGACGCCGCAGTGAACCCGGGCAACTCGGGAGGGGCTCTGGTCAATATCAATGGAGAGCTGATCGGCATCAACACCGCCATCGCTTCCACGAGCGGGGGGTATATGGGAGTGGGGTTCGCCATCCCCTCGGATATGGC
>JADLDZ010000052.1 GCA_020846375.1 Nitrospirales bacterium
ATCGAAAGCCACTCTTTCAGCCAGGCAGGGGGTATTACCGTCAGCATCGGAGTCACTGAACTAGAAGAGGGTGATTCAATGGACAGCCTCGTCCGGCGCGCCGACAGCGCCCTCTACCTTGCCAAGAGGAGGGGAAGAAACAGGGTGGAAAAAGAAACTATGTCGTCCTCCACCCCCTCATCTTCTCCGTAATGTAGGCAACAATCCCGGCGTGCTCCTCCGCCCCCCGCTCAACAGCGGAGACGGGTGCACCGAAGGAGAAGTGCACTGTCCGGGAAGGGTCGATCTTCCCGAAATCCTTCAACCACCTCCCGTTCCCCCAGGCATCGGTCTTCAGGGCGATAGGGACAAGGGGGACCCCCGCCTTTTTCGCAAGCTTCACCCCGATCGTGTTGAAAGCGGAGGGATCGAACGCAGTGGTCCGCGTGGTCTGGGGAAAAATCACGAGGGAGGTGCCGGCCTTCAGCCGCGCGGCCCCTCCCTCCAGAACGGCCTTCAGGTCATCGCGGGGATTGGTCCGCCCCACTACCACAGGCTTCCTCGATCGCATCACATGCTTGAAGACGGGGTAATCGATCAGACTCTGTTTCACCACGAACGTCAGCTCCCGGTAGGGGGCGATGATACAGGGGAGAACGAAAGTTTCCAGGGCGCTCATGTGGTTACCCACGAAAACACAGGGATCGGATAGGCCGATGAAATGCTCCGCGCCGGTCACTTCGACGGTAACGCCGACGCTCTCCAGGGCGCGGAGGATATCGAGGCTGCTCTCCGCCCATTCCTTTGTCCCGTAGCGCCCCTGCTTCGCCCGGCGGCTGGAACGGAGCACGATGCCGAAAACCTGCCGGTAAAAGGCGGAGGAGGGGGAGAGGCGCGCCGGGATCGACGGGGTACGGGCGGCTGTCCGGTAGGTGCCGTCCGGGCCGATTATCTTTTCCATACAAGACTCCTTGTTGCTGAACTAGGAGATGTCTTCAAACTGCCTTCTCCTTTGACCGGCTGCAGACATACTCTGAAAGCGATTGCAAAGCACTCTCTTTCACCCTCTCCCTCGCCCTCCCCCTCAAGGGGGAGGGAAATACTGCCAGGAACCCCTCCCTATTAAGGGGGAAGTGTAACACTCCTGGAGATCCCTCTCGGGGGAGAGGGCGGCCGAGGGCCGGAAGGGGGGATCTGGAAGCAGGTTCTGGGGTACTTTAAAAAGTACGTCCCAGAATGTCAATCAAAGACCATACGCATTATGATACTATGCCGCCCTCGCCTTCTTCATCGACAGAGAAATACGCTTCCGCTGCAGATCCACGGCCAGAACGGTGACGGTCACCTTCTGGTGCACTCTCACCACTTCCGCAGGGTTCTTTACGAACTTGTCGGCAAGCTCGCTGATATGCACCAGTCCGTCCTGGTGCACCCCGATATCCACGAAGACCCCGAAGGCCGTTATGTTGGTGACAATGCCGGGAAGCCTCATCCCGGGCTTCACGTCCTCAAGCTTCCCGATTCCCTCTGCAAAGGCGAATGCTTCAAACTGCTCGCGTGGATCGCGGCCGGGCTTCGAGAGCTCCGACATGATATCGTTCAGCGTGGGCAGTCCCACGGCATCCGACACATATTTTTCGAGGCGTATCTTTTTCCTGAGCTCCTCGTCGCGCATGAGGTCCGTAACCGAGCAGCCCATATCACGGGCCATGGTCTCTACAATGGGATAGCTCTCGGGATGCACCGCTCCGGCATCGAGGGGGTTCTCGCCGTCCCGGATGCGCAGGAATCCGGCCGCCTGCTCGAAGGACTTCGGTCCGAGGCGGGAAACCTTCTTCAGCTCCTCCCGGGAACGAAAGGGGCCGTTCTCATTGCGGTGCGCGACGATATTCGCAGCGAGCTGCGATCCGAGCCCCGAGACGTAGGTGAGCAGGTGCTTGCTGGCGGTATTCACCTCCACCCCCACTCTGTTCACACAGCTGATCACCACGTCGTCGAGGCTCCGCTTCAGCGCCCCCTGGTCCACATCGTGCTGGTACTGCCCCACTCCGATGGATTTCGGATCGATCTTCACCAGTTCCGCAAGGGGGTCCATCAGCCGCCTGCCGATGGAGACGGAGCCGCGCACCGTCACATCCTGATCCGGGAATTCCTCCCGGGCCGTTTCCGAAGCGGAATAGATAGAGGCGCCGCTCTCGTTCACCATTACCACCTGGACCGTCCGCGGGAGGCCAAGGGAGCGCACAAAGGATTCCGTTTCCCTGCCCGCCGTACCGTTCCCGATCGCAACAGCCTCGATCCCGAACTGCTCACAAAGGCCCCTCAGTTTCGAGGCGGCTTCGGTGGTGAGTTTCTCCGATTGGTGGGGATAGACGGTATCCGCATGCGCCAGCTTCCCCTGGCGGTCGAGGCAGACCACCTTACAGCCGGTACGGAAGCCGGGGTCAATGGCGAGCACCCTCTTCCGCCCCAGGGGAGAGGCGAGGAGGAGCTGCCGAAGGTTCTCCGCGAAGACACGGATCGCCTCCTCGTCCGCCTTTTCTTTCGCGGCAAGCCGGATCTCCGTTTCCATGGACAGGGAGAGGAGCCTCTTATAGCTGTCGTGCACCGCCGTCTTCACCTGCGGAGATGAGGGGGACCCTCCTTTCACAAAAAGGCCCTCCAGGACCGCCAGCGCCTCCTCTTCCGGCGGGGCGGCACGCAGGATCAGGAAGCCCTCCTTCTCCCCCCGCCTCATGGCGAGGACCCTGTGGGAAGGCGCCTTGCTCACCGGCTCCTGCCATTCATAATAATCTTTGTACTTTATTCCCTCCTCCTCCCTGCCCTTTATGACTTTGGAGACGAAGACCCCTTGGGCCGTATACAATTCCCGCATCCGCGTGCGGGCGTTCCGGTCTTCGCTCACCCATTCGGCGATGATGTCCCGGGCTCCCGCAAGGGCGTCGTCCACCGTTTCCACCCCCTTTTCCGCGTCCACGAAGGCCGCCGCTTCCACGGAAGGGTCTCTTTCGTCCTGGGCGAAAACGATTCCGGCGAGGGGCTCCAGGCCCTTCTCCCGGGCAATGGTGGCCCGTGTGCGGCGTTTGGGACGGTAGGGGAGGTAGATGTCCTCCAGAACAGAAAGGGTTTCCGCCGCAAGAATCTTTTCTTTCAGCTCATCGGTGAGCTGGCCCCGCTCCTCCAGGGCAGCGAGGATCGCCTCTCGCCGCTTATCCAGTTCGTCCAGCTGGGCAAGACGATCACGGATGGCGGTGATAGCCACCTCGTCCAGGCTGCCGGTGGCTTCCTTGCGGTACCGGGCGATAAAGGGAACGGTGGCCCCTTCCTCCAGCAGCAGGGCGACAGCCCTGACCTGCTTCGGGGACAACGACAGCTCCTTCGCTATGATAACACTATGCGCTTCGTTCATCTTCTCCTCTGTTCATTTTTCCTTTTAAAAGTGGTCTTCTTCGGGTGTGGGAAGCAGGGTGTGTCTGCAAACTCTAGAGTACCAAATGAAAAAGGCCCGAGTAAAGAAACAGGCAGGGAGGAAAAGAAAACAACAAGGATGCCAGTGGGTTATCTCGGCAGAATGAAATAGAAATTATTCCCGTACTGGGTGGGCTCGTACCCCACCACACCGCCGTGAATCTCCACGGCATTCCTGATGAAAGCCAGACCCAGTCCCGTACCCGGCTTATTGTCCACATTGCTGGCCCGGAATTCCTCTTCGTAGAGTCTTCCCCGCTCTTCCGGCTTTATATGCGGACCGCTGCTGAAGACATTGAATTTCACCCCGTCCCGTCCGGGGCCGAAGAAATCCCTGATGATCTCGTGGCCGTAGGAGATGCACTTTATCTCCTCCCCGGACCAGGTGGTGACTTCCTCGGTATACTTCAACGCATTGGAGAAGAGATTGGCGTATACCTGGGCCATCAGCCCCACATCCACCACGCTGATGATCTCCTCTTCCGGCATGCCGCTGGACCGGTCATCCACGGATATTCCCCTGTCCTGGAACTGCTCCATGTAGCGCTCCAGCTGCGGGAGGACGACATCCCTCTTCATATTGCATTGCTTCG
>JADLDZ010000053.1 GCA_020846375.1 Nitrospirales bacterium
CGTTCCGTTCAACGCCCTATCGTACAGAGGAGGTCCCATGTTTCAATTGGAAGATGTCGGGAGGCTGATCGCGAAGATAAAGGTCGTCGGTATCGGGGGTGGCGGCGGCAATGCCATCAATAGTATGGTTGCAGCCAATATCTTCGGCGTGGAGTTCATTGCGGTCAATACGGACAACCAGCACCTTGACGCCTCCATGGCACCGGTAAAAGTACAGATAGGAACGGAGCTGACCAAGGGGCTGGGCGCAGGCTCGAACCCCGACATCGGGAGACATGCGGCCATCGAGGACAGGGATACCCTGGCCGGATGCATCGAAGGGGCCGATATGGTCTTCATCACCGCGGGCATGGGAGGTGGCACGGGTACCGGAGCTGCGCCGGTCGTGGCGGGAATCGCGAAGGAGATAGGGATTCTTACCGTAGGGGTGGTGACGAAACCCTTCTACTATGAGGGGAGGAAGAGGTCCATCAATGCGGAGGAAGGGATCCGGGAACTGAAAAAGAACGTGGATACTCTCATCGTGATCCCCAATGACAGGATCCATCTCGTGGTGGAAAAGGGCACCCCGCTGCTCAAGTCCTTCTCCATCGCCAACGACGTGCTCCGGCAGGCGATACAGGGCATCTCCGACCTGATTCTGATCCCCGGTCTGATCAATCTCGACTTTGCCGATGTCCGGACGGTGATGGAGAGCGCGGGCAAGGCGGTCATCGGGATGGGGTACGGCAAGGGGGAGGGGAGCGCTTTCGAGGCGGCAAAAAAGGCCATCTCCAACCCTCTGCTCGAGGAATCCTCCATCGAGGGGGCGAAGGGCATTCTCATCAATATAACCGGGGGCACGAGCATGTCTCTCGATGCCGTCCAGGAAGCGGCAACCCTGATCCATGAATCAGCGGACGACGAGGCGAATATCATCCTGGGAGCGGTGATCAACCCCGAAATGGAAGAGGAGGTACGGGTCACCGTCATCGCCACGGGACTCGAAGAGCGGGTGGAGAAGGCGGAGCTGCCTCAGATCAGGAAGTGGGCGCCGAAGAAGAAGCCCATGAGCCTCAAGGGGTCTGAACGGATACTGGCGAAGCATATCGGAGCCCCCTCGCAGGAGCACCTGCCTCAGAAGGGGTATGCAAAGGAGTTGCACGACGACGACCTGCTGCCCCTCGAGGGCCCGGATACCCGGGTGCACGGTACGGAGGGTGATCCCTTTTCCCTCCGGGTGCAGGAGAGGGAGGAAAAGCCTGTTGCGGAGAAGGCTCCTCCGCTTCCGGAAGGCCTGCCCTCCGATGCGCGTGACAAGACAATGTTCGAGTCTGCCGAGGATGTGTACGATATCCCCACCTTCCTCAGGAAGCAAACATAATCTTTGCTGTGCTGTATGCGAAGTAAGGGGGTGCCGTGAGCCGCAGACTTATTGAAAAGGCGGATGCCCTCCTGTCCCGGGAAAAGGGCACTATCCGGAAAGACCACGGCGGCAGAATACGCATCTGCCTTGTCTACGCGAACACGTACCCGGTGGGGATGTCGAACCTCGGCTTCCAGGGGATCTACGGCCTCCTCAACCGGAGGGACGACGTGGTCTGCGAGAGAGCCTTTCTGCCCGAAGAGGGGGACTTTGAAGAGCACCGGAGGACGAGAACGCCCCTCTTTTCCCTGGAATCCAAAACACCCTTGGGCGAATTCGATATCGCAGCCTTCTCCATCTCCTTTGAAAACGACTACCCGAACGTCCTGAAGATACTCGATCTTGCGAAGGTACCCTTCCGCTCGCGGGAGAGGAATCCCTACCATCCCCTGGTCGTTGCGGGCGGCGTCTTCGCTTTCTTCAATCCCGAGCCCCTCGCGCCGGTCTTCGATGTCATCTTTATCGGCGAGGCGGAAGAGTCTCTGGAAGAGTTCCTCGACGTGTACAAGGGCGTGCGGGAGCGGGGGGACAGCCCCGTGTACAGGAAGCCGGCCGTCAAAAAGAGCTCCCTCTCCATCGAGGGGGTCTATCTCCCCGAATACTATTCCGTGGCGTATAATGCGGACGGCACGATTGCCGGCAGGACCCCGCTGCACGGGGCTCCCGTGAGCATCAGGAGGAGATACCTGAAGGACTTTTCCAGGTCTCCCCTTACCACCGCGGTTGTCACCCCCGATTCCGAATTCTCCTCCATGTACCTGATCGAGATCATGCGGGGATGCCCCTGGAGCTGCCGCTTCTGTCTCGTGGGGCATATCTACAATCCGCTGAGAAAGAAGGACCCCGCCGCCGTTTCCGCGGAGATCGGTGCCGCAGGAGAGCTCTCCCGGAAGGTGGGGCTGATCGGTCCCTCCCTGAGCGATTATCCCCGCATACAGGAGATCCTCTGTATGGAGGGGGTCAGCTTCTCCCTTACCTCGCTGCGCGCCAGCGAGAGAAGCGCCGATCTGGTGCACTTTCTGAAAGGCAGCAGGAGCGTCTCCATCGCCCCCGAAGCAGGCACGGAAAGGATGCGGAGAGTCATCGACAAGAAGGTGACGGAGGAGGATATCCTGTCCACCTCCGCGCTCCTCTTCGAGGCAGGGATCGAGACCCTGCGCCTCTATTTCATGATAGGCCTGCCGTCGGAGACGGATGAGGACATCTCCGGTATTGCCGCCCTGGTGAAGAAGATACGGGAGATCTCTCCAAAGGGGGGCATTGTCCTCAGCGTCAGCACCTTTGTGCCGAAACCTTTCACTCCCTTCCAGTGGCATCCCATGGCCCCCCTCTCCGAGGTCAAAGGGAAGCTGAAGCGTATCAAGAAGGAACTGCAGGAGGTGCGGGGAGTCAAAGTGCTGCATGATGTTCCCAAATATGCGCACATGCAGGGCCTCTTCGCCCGGGGGGACCGGAGAATCTTCAAGGTGCTGGAAGCGATGGTCACCACGGACGAATGGGGAGAGGCCTGCTCGGCAGCAGGGGTGGACAGGGATTTTTATCTCTTCAGAGAACGGAGTGCCGGCGAAAATCTCCCCTGGGATTTCATTGACACCGGATCCGGGAAAGACGGCCTGTGGAGAGAGTACCGTGAGGCCCTCGCCGAATCTCTCCTTTCTCCCCCGAAGCCGTTGCCCTGAATGGAGTCAAACCGTAATGTCAGCTTCTGTCTTTTTCACCGGGAAGCGCGGCGCCTGAATTTTCCGGTTGACAAACTCTTTCCGTTCCGTTTATAACATAGCATCTCAGGCGCCGAAAGGACTAATAGGGAATCCCGTGAGGCGGAAAACGCCGATTCGGGAGCGGGCCCGCCGCTGTGACCGGGGACAAGAGCCGACTGTGCCACTGGGGGAATGACCCTGGGAAGGCCGGTGAGTAGGAAGATCCGGGAGCCAGAAGACCTGCCTGTGAGACGCAATGATATGCTGCTGGTGACGGGAGTTCATTCGGACATTGTTCCGGACGAATCCTCCGTTTCCTCCTCGGCATAGCACTTTTTACCCCCTTACTGTGGCAGGTAGGGACGAGGATGAAGTAAACAGGGTGCAATCCTCAGGGCATTTTGCCTTGAGGATTTTTTTGTTTTCAGAGGGACAAAAGGAGGAGAGAGTGATCAGAAAGGTAGTAATAGTAGTCTGGGCAATGCTGGTATGCACGCAAGCTTATGCCGCCCACCCCCTGATCACCGACGATACGGGGACACAGGGAAAGGGGAAGACGCAGCTTGAGTTTATCGCCGAATACGAGCACGACAGCGAGGACGGTGTCACCACCAACAGTCTGACGGTGCCGACCCTCCCGGTCCTCTCGTACGGGCTCACCGATGCAGTGGACCTGGTCCTCGGCCTCTCTTACCAGTCGGTGAGGACGAAGGAGGGCGGTGAGTCCGTCAGGGAGAGGGGGATTTCCGACACATCTGTTGAAGTGAAATGGCGCTTCTATGAGAATGATGGCCTCAGTTTCGCCCTGAAACCGGGGGTGACCCTTCCCACGGGGGACGACGACAAGGGCCTGGGCGCCGGGAGAATTACCTATGGCATCTTCCTGATCGGCACCAAAGAGATGAAGCCGTTGGTTTTTCATCTGAACACAGGGTATCGGAGAAACGAGAACAAGGTGGATGAAAGAAAGGACGTGTGGCATGCCTCCCTCGCAACGGAGGTGGAGGTGGTGAAAGACCTGAGGGCGGTGATGAATATCGGCATAGAGAGGAACCCCGACAGGACCTCCCACGTGGACCCCGCTTTTGTTCTGGGAGGGTTTATTTTCTCCCTTTCGGAGAGCATCGATATTGATGCGGGAATCAAGGGCGGCTTGAACAAGCCGGAGGCGGATTATGCGCTTCTTACAGGGATAACGGTGAAGTTTTAAGGGGAGGGTGAAAGATGAGTGAGGCAAGGAGGCAGCGGTATGTGGCAGCGGGTCTCCTGGCGGCGCTTTCTTTCCCCTTATGGCCGCCGATACTCCGGGTACAACCTACTGTCGTACTTCAAAGATGAAATCTATCTCCACCGGGGCATCGAGGGGGAGCACAGAGACCCCCACCGCTGCTCTCGCGTGCCTGCCCGCTTCGCCGAAGATCTCGAAAAGGAGGTCCGAAGCGGCGTTCAGTACCTTGGGCTGCTCCGTGAAGCCGGGCCCCGAGGCCACGAATCCGTTGAGTTTGATGCACCGGCTCACCGCATCGAGGCTCCCCATCTGAGACCTGATGACGGCGAGGGCATTGATGATGATCTGGCGTGCGTCCTGCTGCGCCTCTTCCAGGGAGAGTGCTTCGCCGACCCTGCCGGTCCGTGTCAGTCTCCCCCCCCGCAAGGGGA
>JADLDZ010000054.1 GCA_020846375.1 Nitrospirales bacterium
ACCTTCTGCAACTCCGCCTTGCCCAGCACGGTAAAGAGTGCCTCGCCGACCACCGCACCGAAAACCAGGGTATTGCCGAGGAGTGGGTTGGGGCCGCTCCCCGAAGAGGAAAGGGTGCTCCCCATGCTTACCGCCAGGATTCCCAGTCCGGAAAGGACGATCCCTGCACATTTGTCCCAGGCCGGCCTCTCTTTCAGGAAAAACCAGGAGAGGATGCCGATCACCGCGGGAGTGGTGGCCGTGATGATCCCGCTTTCCGTGGCAGAGGTGAATCGGAGTCCGTAGAGCAGGAAGACATTGAAGAGGAAGGCCCCCGCGAAGGACTGCAGGAAAAGAATGCAGAGATCCTGCCGGGCCGGCCGGGGGAAGCCTTTCTCCCTGAGGTACAGAAGGGGTACGAGCAGGGCGGAGGCAAGGGCGAACCGCAAGCCGGACGCCAGGAAGACGGGAAAGCTGCCGATGACGATCTTCCCTGCGACGATGGAGCTGCCGACGATGACCATGGCAAGGGTGAGCTCAAGGTATGCTCTCAGTGTTCTGGAAGACACTCCTCCCCCGTTTCCTGCTCCGGAATTACCGACCGAAAGTCTATTGTACCGGAAAACGGGAAGGCAGAGGAAGACAGACAACTACAGAATGAGACAGAATAAAGCAGAATGAGACAGAGGAAGACAGGATGATACAGGTAACTACAGAGCAAGACAGAAAAGAAAAACAGCAGTTTCTTGTTTTATAATTTGCGGTGAGCAAGATTTGTGTTGACAGTGGCCTTCCGGTTAAGCCTCTTACATTCAGGGCCTCCTCCTGCTGCCTCCTGGATGGCTTACGGGTAGCCCATTCGTAGTAGCCGCTCTTCTGATACAGAAAGTACTTCGCACAGCGAGGAAATCGAATAGTGGAGCCTCAGGTGCTGTATCATCGCGTACCGGGCAGCGACTCCTTGGCAAAGTACGCGGCCGCTTTTTTTAAAATATCCCGCTCCATTTTCACCTGTGCCCGCTCCCGCTTCAACTGATGATTCTCCAGTTCCAGGGCTGTCAGTTCCCGCTGCCCCTTGCCGATCCCTCCCCGCTTCCCTTCCTTGTGCGCCTTGGCCCAATTCCTGATGGTCTGCTCCGGCCACCTGCAGCCGACGCCCCACTTCCGACGCCGACAGCTTGTCCTCCACTGCCATCCGTACCGCTTCTTCCCGAAACTCTCTTGTGAACTTCCCTTTCGGTCACGAGGGACTTTCACTAACATCTCCCCCTGCTCCCCGATTACTGTCTTTTCATAGCTGCCGTTGCGGCTGTTACCGCTGTTCTTGCCGATAGGATCATGTTTCCCTGAGCCAAGAGGGTGCGTCAGTTCCCCCTGCAAACACCGCTCCAGTACCGCTTTGGTCAGCTGCTTGAGCAGTCCACCTTCCCCCAGAATGTCCTCAGGGCTCTTGTAGTCTTTCAGTAACTCCTCAATCAGTTCAGGTCGTATCTTCATTATCCTCTCCTTCTCGGGGTTGTCCTTTATCTTACCCCGGAAGGCTACTTACACAAAATATCTTACACGCTCTATCGGGGACACAAAACCCGGTTCGTGTTCGACCGCTACAATATCGTAAACGAGGCAGACCTAAAGAGCGCGGCGGAAAAGGTGACACAGTTACACAGGGCCACCGTGGAGAGAATGGAACGGGTAAACGGTGATAATTTGGTTACATCAGAAGGAAAGGTGGTGCAGAATGACACGCGCGAGGGAAGCTAACTCCTTGAAAAAAGTGGTGCCGGTGGAGAGACTCGAACTCTCACATGGTTGCCCATAACGGATTTTGAGTCCGTCGCGTCTGCCATTCCACCACACCGGCACTATCAGGCCTCATTGTCATCGTTGGAGGAGGATCACTGAATTTGATCGGTTTTTATTGTACCACAGCTTTGAAAAACATAGCTATACCCGGCCCCGGTGTGGGGACGGCTCGATATGGACCACCACGTCCACCACTTCGGGGAGCCTGCTCCTGATCTCCTCCTCCACCGTATCGGAGATCCTGTGCGCATCTTCCACCGAGAGAGAAGGGGGTACGAGGACATGGAGGTCCACGAAGACGTAGTTTTTGGGGCCCCGCGTCCTGATGCCGTGGCATTCCTCCACTCCCGGGACGCTGCATGCCGCCTCCCTGATGACGGAGGTGTCCGCCTGTGTCCTGTCCACCAGGGTCTCGGTGGATTCCCTGATGATGGAGATCCCCGCTCTGGCGATGAACAGTCCCACGGCGACACCGACAAGGGGGTCTGCCAGGGGGAACCCCAGCCTGATAAAGCCGAGGCCGGCGAGGACCCCGAGGGTGACGATCACGTCGCTTCTCGTATGCAGCGCGTCGGCAACGAGGAACTCGCTGTTGAGCCGCTGTCCCGCCCGCCTCTCGTAGGAGACGACGAACACGTTGACCGACAGGGTGATCAGCATGACGAGGAAGCTCTCGGTGGTGACTGTTGCCGCATACCTCCCCTGAAGGGAAGCATACACGTTTTTCAGGATCTCGAAGCAGGTGGCGAACATGAGCACCCCGACGAAGATGGTGAGCACTGTTTCGTATTTCCTGTGCCCGTAGGGATGCGCCTTATCGGGGGGGTGGGAGGCGAGGTGGATGCCCGCCATCCCCGCAATATTGGCAACTGCATCGAAGAGGGAGTGGAAGCCGTCCGAGGAGATGGCCACGGAGTGAGTCCTGTAGCCGTATGCTATTTTCGCTGCCGATACAATGAGATTCAAGAAGAGGGTGAGGAGCAGGACCTTCCTTATTTCAGTCGCCCTGTCCAAAAACTCCCTCCCAGTGCCTTTTGAAGCGGCGGAAAGCGCCGTCTTCGATCGCTTTACGCATCTCCCTGAAGAAGGCGAG
>JADLDZ010000055.1 GCA_020846375.1 Nitrospirales bacterium
CTGCCGGGGCCACTCTCGAAGATGCGGCGCTCATCTCCAACCATGCCGCCGGCATCGTGGTGGGCGAGGTGGGGACTGCGGTGGCGACACCGGAGACGCTGCTCCGGTCCCTCAACGGAGCAAAAAGGTAGTAACCCTCAAATCACGGGCACCTTTCAGGCGTCGGCAGACACCCTGCGCAATAAAAAGAGTTTTTATGCAGTGTCCGGGATTTGTCATGCAATAAAGTGGAGTTTCCCTATGGTGAAAGCGATAGCATTGTATTCGGGCGGTCTCGACAGCACCCTTGCGATCCTGGTCGCGATGAGGCAGGGGATCGAGGTGACCGCGGTGACCTTCCTCACTCATTTCGGCTGCGATATCTCGGACCGGTCGTCCTGCTCCAAGGACCCCTTTGCCGCTGCCGAGCAATTCGGCTTCGAGGTGAAGCTCTGCCATCTGGCCGGCAAATTCACCGAAATCGTCATCAATCCGAAATTCGGGCATGGGAGGAACATGAACCCCTGCATCGACTGCAGGATACTCATGCTGCGGGAGGCGAAGGAGCTGATGAAGATGCGGGGCGCTGATTTCGTGATCACCGGCGAAGTGTTGGGGCAGCGGCCCATGAGCCAGCGGCGGGACACCTTTCCGCGCATTGATCGGGAGTCGGAGTTGGCCGGGTATATCCTCCGGCCCCTCAGTGCAAAGCTGCTGAAGCCGACGGTCCCCGAGCAGCAGGGGCTGGTGGACCGCGAGAGGCTGTGCGCCTTCAACGGCAGGTCGAGGAAGCCTCAGATGGCACTGGCGAGGGAGCTCGGGCTGAGAGAGTATCCCGCGCCTGCGGGCGGATGCCTTCTGACGGACCCCCTCTACTCGTACCGTCTGAAGGAACTACTGGCGCATACCCCTGCTCCGTCCCTGACCGAGATCAACCTCCTGCGGGTGGGGCGGCACTTCCGGCTATCCGCCGCGCGGAAAGCCATCGTGGGCAGGGACGAGGCGGACAACAACGCGCTCCTCTCCCTGGCTGCGGACGGGGAATACCGGTTCTGGGTGGAGGGGTACGGGAGCCCCCTCACTATACTCGGCGGTGCTGCGACGGAAGAGGAACTGAAGCTGGCGGCCTCCCTCTGCGCTCGCTACTCCGATGCGAAGAGGCTGCCGGTGGTGGAAGTCACGGTTGCAAAGAACGGAACACGCTCTGTCATGAAGGTCGCCCCGGCTTCGAAAGAGACCGTTGACTCCCTGATGATCCGGCCTGCCGGAACGTAAAGAGAATTCCGATCTGCTATAATTCAGATAGATCCGAAGAGAGCCTTACCAATCCACGATAGATGCGAGGTATCCTTTCATGAAAAGAATCCTCTTTCTACTGGCGATGACCGCTTTTCTCGTGTCGTGTGCAACGGTTACCGAGTATCCCCTTACCCTTTCCTATACGCCGAAGGCGGGTGGGAGCGAAGTGCGGAAGGGGACGGTTGCCGTGCTGCAGTTCGCCGACAGGAGGAAAGTGGCGGATACGCGGTATCTCGGAATAAAGGACGACGAGGCCCGGTTCATCGCCCTGTTGGACGACCCTGCGGCCGCGGTTTCGAAGGCGGCTGCCGCATACCTGGAGAAAAGCGGGTATACCGTCGGGAGGGTGGATGCGCGGTGGGACGGGTCGGCGCAGACGCTGAAGCCTGAATGGGGCGACCGTGTGGTCGGCGGCGCCGTGGAGGAATTCTCCCTGACCGTAAAGAGCAGCAGTCTGGTAAAGATGGAGTACGTCAGCACGGTGCGGCTCTTCGTGGTGTACGCGGATGCCGTATCGAAGAGTATCCTGCACCGGGAGAGGGTGGAGGCTTCGAGCTCCTACGTGACGGTCGCCTTCAACAGGGAGAAAGCAGGGGAGTTGATCAACAAGGCCCTTGCGGAGGCGGTGGAAAGGGCACTTGCCGGAGCGGACGACTACCTCTTAAAGAAATAGAACTCATTTCAAAACCCCCTCTCCCTCGAGGGGAGAGGGAAAGGGTGAGGGTGAGGGTGAAAAAGAGGGTTTTGAAATAGCTTGTAGTTTCTTTGGCGGCTACAGCCTGACGGGGACCCCTTTCGCCTTCAGGTATTCCTTTGCCTCTCTGATGGTGTACTCCCGGTAGTGGAAGATCGATGCGGCAAGGACGGCGTCCGCCTTGCCGGTCACGATCCCCTCGTAGAGGTGCTCCAGGGTGCCGACCCCGCCGGAGGCGATGACCGGGATCGAGACCGCCCCGGAAACCGACCGGGTCAGGGATAGATCGTAGCCGTCCTTCGTCCCGTCCCTGTCCATGCTCGTCAGGAGGATCTCCCCTGCGCCGAGCTCTTCCATGTACTGCGCCCAGCGCACCGCGTCGATCCTTTTCGGACTCCTGCCGCCGTGGGTGTATACTTCCCAGCCTGCTCCGGCGGAAGAGGGACTGGAGGCAACCAGGAGCCTGTCCCGGAGCTCCGGGGAGGCGGTGAGCCATGCCGGGGCTTCGCCCGGTGAGCCGGTGCAGCGCTTGGCATCGATGGCGACCACGATGCATTGGCTGCCGAACTTCTCCGCGGCCTCCCTGATAAACCCGGGGGTGTGGACCGCGGTGGTGTTGATGGCGACCTTGTCGCATCCCGCATTGAGCAGGTTCCGGATGTCGTCCAGGCCCCGCACCCCGCCGCCTA
>JADLDZ010000056.1 GCA_020846375.1 Nitrospirales bacterium
CAAAAAGCTCGTTTTCGATTACGAGAAATGCATACGCTGCTATTGCTGCATCGAAGTGTGCCCCCATGCCGCACTGCGGACAGAGGAGCCCCTGCCGGGAAAGCTCATCAAGAGGCTGAAAAGGGACTCCTTGTAGGGAGCTCTTTCACTCTTCACTCTTCACTCTTCACTCTTCACTCTTCACTCTTCACCCTTCACCCTTCTCCCTTTGTTTTATTTCCCCTGTAGCGCCCTTTCCACCGTCTTGATGGCGCAGAACTCCCCGCACATGCTGCATACCTCTTTCTCGGTGGGCGGCACCTGGCCCCTCCACTCCCTCACCCTGTCGGGGTTGAAGCTCATCGAGATCTGTCCCTCCCAATCAAGGTTCTTCCGGTACTGCGCCATCTTCCGGTCCCGCTCCATCGCACCGGGGACGCCCTTGGCGATATCAGCGGCATGGGCCGCGATCTTGGAGGCGATGACCCCCTCGCGGACGTCCTCGATGTTCGGCAGACGGATATGCTCCGCCGGGGTGACGTAGCAGAGGAAATCCGCGCCCGCCGCTCCGGCGATGGCGCCCCCGATGGCCGCTGCAATGTGATCGTATCCCATGGCAACGTCCGTCACCAGGGGACCCAGCACGTAGAAAGGCGCCCCCTTGCAGATCTCCTTCTGCATCTTTATATTCAGCTCCACCTGGTTCAGCGGCACATGGCCGGGCCCCTCGATGATGGTCTGAACCCCCGCTTCGAGCGCCCTGTCCCGCAGATCACCGAGGGTGAGCAGCTCCTCCAACTGGCTTCTGTCCGTGGCATCGGCGAGACATCCCGGTCTGAAACCATCCCCGAGGCTCAGGGTCAAATCGTACTTTCTCGCCATCTCCAGGAGCCTGTCGTACTCTTCGTAGAGAGGGTTTTCCCTGTCATTGTAGATCATCCATTCGAGGAGAAAAGCCCCTCCCCTGCTCACCACGTCGAGGATTCTCCTGTCCTCCCGCAGACGCGCAATAGCCCTCTGGGTAATACCACAGTGGACAGTGACGAAATCCACTCCGTCCTGCGCATGAGCCTCGATCACCTCGAATAGGTCTTCGGGGTCCATCTTCGCGATGTGGCCGTGCTTCTCGGCGGTCTTCACGATCGCCTCGTAGATAGGAACCGTTCCCACCGCAACCGGGGATTTTTTCATCAGGGTGTTCCGCAGGTCCCGTATGGCCCCGCCGGTGGAAAGGTCCATGACTGCATCAGCGCCGTGCTTCACCAGCACATCGAGCTTCCGCATCTCGTCGTCATAGGAGATCCTGTCCTTTGAGGTCCCGATATTCGCATTGATCTTGGTGCTCAGCCCCCTCCCGATCCCCAGCGGCCTGATGTCGTGAAGGGTATTCCTCGTAATGACACTCACCCCTTCGGCAATATCCGCCGCGAGACGCTCAGGAGAAACTCCCTCCGCGGAAGCCACCGCCCTCATCTCTTCCGTAATGATCCCTCTCCTTGCCTGTTCTATCCGTGTCATTTCTTTTCTCCCCATAAAATCAAATATTTTTTTGCGGCTTTCTTCGGGTCGGCTTCAGCCAGAATCCCGCTTATCAGCGCCACGCCCTGCGCTCCAGCCTCCCGCACTTCCGTACAGTGGTGCAGTTTTACACCCCCAAGTCCAAAAATCGGGAGAGACACCTCCGTGCGCACTTTCTTCAGTGCCGACACCCCCACCGGGTCTCCGTAGCGGAGCTTCGAGGGGGTCGGGTAGAGGGGGCCGAAGGTGATGAAGTCCGCCCCACCCCTCTCCGCCTCCAGGGCCTCTTCCCGTAAATGGGTCGAGACCCCGATCAGCAGCTTGTCCCCCACCGTTTTCCTGACCGCATGGACAGGAAGGCCTGCTTGGCCGAGGTGCACTCCGTCAGCCCCGGCACAGAGGGCGATATCGAACCGGTCATTGATGAAAAAGCCTGCCCGGTGCCGTTCCGTCAGGTCCCGCAGACGGTACGCCAGCGCCAGCAACTCCCTCGTGGGCAGGTCCTTTTCCCGCAGTTGCACTGCGCGCACGCCGCCTTCCAGGGCCGCCTCAATGGCCTGCAGCATCGCCTCCCGGTCAGGAAAAAGCGAGCCGTCCGTTATCAGATAAAGAGTAAAATCCACCTCTCTCCTAACGGCAGAATAAGACAGGGTGAAACAGGAAACTACAGAGTAAGGCAGAAAAAAGAAAAACAACAGTCTTTTATCTCTCTCTGCCTTTTTCTGCCTTGCTCTGTCTCACTCTGCTTTATTCTGCTTTACCCTGTCTCACCCTGTCTTATTCTGTCTTTCAGAGCATTCCCTCGAAGGGACTACTGGCCGTGGCATAGAGCTTTTTGCCCATCCTGCCCGCCCTGTAGGCCAGCCTCCCCGCCAGCACTGCATGCTTCATCGCCTCCGCCATGGCGATGGGGTCCTTCGCGTCCGCGATCGCGGTGTTGATCAGCACGGCATCGCAGCCGAGCTCCATGGCGATGGTCGCATCAGAGGCGGTCCCCACCCCGGCATCGACCAGCACCGGAACCGTAGCGCCTTCAAGAATGATCTTGATGTTATACGGGTTCCGTATCCCGAGCCCCGAACCGATGGGCGCCCCCAGGGGCATCACTGCGGCAGCCCCCGCGCTTTCGAGCCTCTTTGCCATGATGGGGTCGTCGTTGGTATAGGGGAAGACAATGAATCCCTCTTTCGCAAGGATTTCAGTGGCGTGCAGGAGGCCGATGGTATCGGGAAAGAGGGTCCTTTCGTCCCCAATGACCTCCAGTTTTATCATGTCCGACACCCCTGCTTCGCGGGCCAGACGGGAATACCGCAGCGCGTCCTCGACGGTGTAGCAGCCGGCGGTATTCGGCAGTATCTTGTATCTCTTCGGGTCGACATAATCCAGAAGGTTCTCGGATTTTCTGTCGGTGATGTTCACGCGACGTACCGCCACAGTCACCACATCCGCACCGGATGCCTCCACCGCACGGGCGGTCTCCTCGAAGTCCTTGTACTTCCCGGTCCCCACCCAGAGCCGGGACCGGAATTCGATTCCCCGTATGACCAATGTATCTTCCATCTCTCCTCCTGTCCCTCATTTTACCTGCATTGCCTCGAAAGCAGTGCGGAGCCTGTCCCCGCTTGTCGGGTATCGCCGGGATCCTTCCGAGGAAAACGATTCCCGGCGAGCGGGACTGACAAACTCCACTTGCATACCCCTTACGGCTTTATCCCCCGCCGATGAAACTGACGATCTCCACCGTATCTCCCTCATGCAGCGGATGGGCCGCGTAGTCCGCTTTTTTGACAATCGAGAGATTGACCTCCACCGCAACCATGCCGGGAGCTACTTTCAGCTCTTCGAGCAGCTGGGCGACATTCGTCCCTTTCGCCTCGTACGGTTCGCCGTTAAGAGTGATTCTCATATCTCCATTCTCCCGAACAGGTGCAAAAACAAAACTCCCCTATCCCTGGGGGGATAGAGGAGTATGTGTCCATCTCTATGTTCCCATTCCCTACGCCGGAATTAACCGGATCAGGTTCGCGGGGTCTTTCCTTCAGCACGGGAAACTCTCAGGCTCTTGTGCGCCTCCCCCAGGGTACTTTAACTATAAAGAAAGCAGCGTTTTTTGTCAATTCAGGTGCAGCACCACGGGATCGCCCTTCCTGATCCCGTACTTCCCGGCGGCGTCACCCCGGTTCACAAAGAATTCGAGATGCCCGGAGCTGTTGACGAGACAATAAAGCGCGCCCTCCTCTGCCTGTGCATAGTGCACTGCCAAAGGAACACGCATTCCCTTCAGCCCGGCATGCCAGGCACCGCCGAGGACTTCGAGATCGCTCCGGCGGATGTTCGTGATGGCGTTTCCGAACCGGTCGATATGGATCACCTCGCCGATAATTTGCTTCGCCTCCCGCAGGGGCTGGGGGAGTTCGATACGAACAGGGTCGCCGACGCGTGGGCCGAACTCCTCCGGGGCGATCCCCCTGGAGAGCCAGGCCGAGACAGGGGCGAAGACATCCCTGCCCTGGAAAGTGGGACTCTTCAGAGAGAGGACGTACTTCTCTTCGGTAATATGGATGACCCGCGCGCTTTCCGGGGAGGAGAGCACCGCGGAGAAAACGCCGTTGTCGGGACCGACAAAACAATGGCCTCCGGCTTCGACAATGATCGCCCTCCTTTCGGATCCCACTCCGGGGTCGACAACAACCACATGAATACTGCCTTTCGGAAAATACCGATAGCTCCCGCCGATGAGGAACGCCCCTTCCTGAATATCCTGCGGATCGATAGCATGGGTGATGTCCACCGGCAGGACCCGGGGAGTGATGGAGAGCATGACCCCTTTCATTTCCCCGACAAAAGGGTCTTTATACCCGAAGTCGGTGGTAAGGGTGATAACAGTGCTCATGGCTCACGACTGCATGCGGGGGACCATTTTCAGGCTTCCGATGAGGTCGTTGATATCCGGTATCTCTTCATCGAGCAGGTAGTGCCCGATCCCCTCGATCACTTCGACCGTTGCGGAGGGATTCACAAAATTCGCGGTGCCCACCGCCACTGCTCTGGCCCCCGCGATGAGGAACTCGAGGGCGTCCTGTGCATTCATGATCCCCCCCATCCCGATAATAGGAATGGAGATGCACTTGTATGCTTCCCATACCATGCGGACGGCGATGGGGCGGATGGCAGGGCCGGAAAGCCCCCCGGTGCAGTTCGCCAGCACCGGAATGCGCCTCTTCACATCGATCACCATTCCGGTGATGGTGTTCATTATGGACACGGCATCGGCCCCGCTCTCTTCGGCGACCTTCGCCATACGACCGATGCTGGTCACATTGGGGGAGAGCTTTACGATCAGGGGCAGGGTGGTCGCTTTCCGCACCGCGCGCACCACCTGCTCCATGGCCTTCGGGTCCGTACCGAAGACGATCCAGCCCGCCTGCTTGTTGGGGCAGGAGATGTTCATTTCAAGGGCGTGGACCCCTTCGGCGCCGCTCAACTGCTCTGCGGCGGAGACGTATTCTTCAACGCTGTCCCCGAAGAAGTTCGCGATCACCGGGGTGGAAAAACGACGCAGGAAGGGGAGCTTGTCCCGGAGGAACGCTTCGATCCCGATATTCTGGAGGCCGATGGCGTTCAGCATCCCCGAGGGCGTTTCCACCACCCGCGGAGTGGGGTTCCCCTCGCGGGGAACAACGGAAAGCCCCTTCACCACTATGGCGCCGAGCCTGTCCAGATCGATGAATTCCGAGTACTCCTCTCCGTAGCCGAACGTGCCGGAAGCGGTCATGACGGGGTTTTTGAGGGTCAGGGAGCCGATCTTTACGGAAAGGTTCACCAGGCCAGCTCCTTCATGTCGAACACAGGTCCTTCTTTGCAGACCCTCCGGTACCCCGAGGTCGTTTTCACCACGCAGCCGAGGCAGGCGCCCACCCCGCATGCCATATGCTCTTCGAGGGATACGTGACACCGGACCTCCTTGTCCGCCACGACGCGGTGGAGCTCCCTGAGCATGGGGGTGGGGCCGCAGGCATAGATGGGCAACAGGGGCTCTGTCGTCATTCCCAGGCGGACGGCGAGGAGATCGGTAACGACGCCGCGCATGCCTGCGGAACCGTCGTCCGTGGCGATGATTACCTCCTTGGCCACCCTCTTCACCTCTTCACCCATCACCAGTTCCTCCGCGCTCCGTGCCCCATGGAAGAGATGCGCCCTGCCGGGATATCCTTCGAGAAGGGAGAGCAGGGAAGCGATCCCGATTCCCCCTGCAACAGCGATGAAATCCCCCTGCGGGACAGGATACCGGTTCCCCAGGGGGCCGATGACCCGGATGCTGTCCCCCTGCCTGAACCGGGCGAGTGACTGCGTCCCCTTGCCCCTGATCCGATAGAGGAAAGAGAGGGTTCCATCCTCTCTCTTGAAAAGGCTGAAAGGCCTTTTAAGGAGTGGGTCGCTGGTAGCCCCCGCCTGGAGCATATAGAACTGACCGGCCTTCGGCTCCTGCATCTCAGAAAGGGGGCGCAGGCGCAGCAGCTTGAAATGCCTGCTCACAAATCCGTGTTCGTCGACAACGGCATTGCAGTATCTAGGCAAAGCTGATCCCGATGATCTCGTATTCCATGGTACGTGCCGGAGCCTTCACAACGGCGACGTCGCCCACTTCCTTTCCGATAAGCGCCCTTCCGACCGGCGAGCTGATGGAGATCTTCCCCGCCTTGACGTTGGCTTCGTCGGGCCCCACGAGGATGAACTCGTACTCCACGTCCGCCTCCACGTCCAGCACTTTCACCTTTGCACCGAAGGCTATCCTGGACTGATTTATCTTCGAGGTATCGATGACATCGGCCAGCGCCAGTTTCGCCTGCAGCTCCTGGACGCGCCCTTCGATGAAGGATTGTTTTTCCTTTGCGGCATGATATTCGGCATTTTCGGAAAGGTCTCCATGCGCCCGTGCTTCGGCTATATCCTGTATGTTCTTCGGCCTTTCGACCTTTAACAGTCTGTCGAGCTCTTCCTTGAGCTTCCGGTATCCTTCGGCGGTCATCGGTACTCGGTTCATGACGGTAGCCTTTCCTCCTTATTGAACGGAAAAAAAGGAAGCACCAAGCGGATGCCGCAGACACCCCTTCAGACTTCCTTCTTCTCCCTGTGCTGCTTTTCAGTAAAATAACACGACAGGAGGGAAATTTTCAAAAATGACGATCTTCTACGCGCTCGCAGCAGCCTCCCGGTCGTTCTCCTTGACGGGGGCGGGCAGCGGGACTCTGAAAGCATAGCGGTCGTCGTCCAGGAGCATCTGGAAGGCCCTCCGGTTCGAGGCATTCACCACGAGGGGCGCCCGGAGATTGGCGGTGACCCTTTCCTCGGACACCGTCAGGATAACCATGACGACGACATCTCCTGGCTTTTGAATGTGCAGGAATTGCTCCACATCATCCTTGATGGTAAAGGCGTAATCGGGGAACAGGAGAAAAGGGTCAGTGACGATAAAGGCGATATCCGCATCGTCCACCGCCTGAAGCCACTTGATGGTATCCCTGTACTCGATGATGAAAAACCTCTTCAGGTGGGGAAAGCCGGGTACCCCCATCGGGAAGTGGATGAAAGTGTCCTCTCCTGCCTCGACCTCACCGAACCGTGTCGTAGTAATCTTCATGACCGTCCCACCGTTTCCTATTCTTTCTTTCCGATGCCGAAAAAGCCGTTGAGTTTTTCCATATCCAGACGTGCCGCCTCCGTATTCAGTTTCTTCAGCTTCTCATACAGCTCCTCCCGGTAGATCGGGAGCTCCCGGGGCGCGTCGATCCCGAGCTTCACAAACCCGTTCCCTATTTCAACGATCTTGACCCGTATGGAATCACCGATGGTGATGGTCTGGTCGACTTTACGCGTTAGCACCAGCATGCAGGCCTCATCTGAGGAAGTCGAAAAGAGACGTCCTCAGGAAGTCGGACGAGAGGAGCCTGAGGCCTTCCAGCGCAGCCTGGCTCTGCGCCAGGTCCGTCGACAGTTTCGCTATATCGGCATCCTGCTCGTTGGAGAGGTACGCTGCAATATCGAATTCCCTGTTGATCTGGTACAGCTCCTCCGTCTCCACCCTGGTCACCCGGGATCCCACCTCCGACTGGAGCTGAAAGACCTTCTCCATCAACTTGTCCAGGTAGTCGATGGCCTTCTCGACCCTCCCCGCATCGTTGTTTTCGAGGGAAACTTTCAGGAAGCTGATGGCCCGCACGATGTTGTTCTCGTTCAGATAATTATTGTTGAAGCTGTAGTAGTTCGTATTCGTGTCGTCGGTAATATAGTTGTAGTTGGTGATATCGCTCCCCAGGTTCGCATTCTGCGCGCCGTACGCCAGGGCACTGTCGCCGAGATCGGACCCGGACGAGTCGGGAATATCCAGGGTATCCGCCGCAGTGAACCCCAGCTCAGCGGCAGCGGTGGAGAGGGGGTCGCTCCAGAGCAGGTGCAGGGGAAGGTTCCCCGCATCGTTGTAGATCCTCAGCGTGTCGGTGTCGGCCTCGTATACGACAGTGTAGGTGTCATTGGCGGGATCAGCGGCCTCCAGGGCGGCCTTTACGTCGGCGGCCAGGGCATCGCCGGTCGCATAGACCCCTCCCACAAGGCTCGCCGTATAGACGGTCGCATCATCCCCCTTCCTGAACCTGATATCCGTTCCCGCGACTGTCAGATCGGGGACAGCGGCATCGCCCCGGTCATAATTGGCCCGCAGGCCGGTAGTGCTCGCGCTGCTGTCGAAACCCAGGATGTTCTGAGCAGTGGTCGCCGGGTCGGCCCACAGGAGATCGACGGTATCCGGTCCCATCGTGGTGATCTTCAGCTTGTTGGTCGTCGTATCGTAGACCACGGAATAGGTATTTCCGGAGGCGGTGGCGTTCTCCAGCGCCTCTTTGACCGCCAGGGCCAGCTCATCCGAGGTATACGTCCCCGGCGCGATGGAGGCGATCCCGGAGAGAACCCCTTCATTGATCACGATTTTATTGTTGGTGGCGTCGATCTTTGCGGTGTCGAAGCTCGATTTGTACACGAGGGAATTGAGCCCCGTACTGCCGGGATCAACAGTGGAGGCGGTGATATCGAGCTTGTCGGAGCTGCCGGCCGGCTCTGTGGAAAGGACAAGGCGGTAGTCGGGTCTCGCTGCCGTTCCGAAATTCACCAGTTCGGCTTTGACCCTCGATCCTGCCTGCTTGTTGATGGCGTCGCGCACGTCGGCAAGGGTAGCGTCGGAGGAGATATTGACATCCCCGATGGCGAAGTCGCTGGTGATCCCGC
>JADLDZ010000057.1 GCA_020846375.1 Nitrospirales bacterium
CCCATCCCGTAATCCACAATCGCTATCATGAATAAACCCCTTTATTTTCCGCTTTTTTGCTTTTTTATTGTATCACATCCGGAGAAATCGGTTCCGCAGTTTTTATATTCATGAACGGTGAAACATCCCCTCCGCCCGCTCTTTTCCCCGTGGTCGCGCCCCTCCTTCGTAGAAAAACGGAATATTGCACTGTGTAATATTTTTTGGCCCGTTCTCCACCCCTCGCTCCCTACGTGTATTTGCCCTGTTTTTTGCGCACTTTCTAGGGTGTTGCATAAAAAAACGATAGTTGGTATAGTGGATACCGATATTGCTGATTGCAATATTTTTTAATTCATTGTACCATAGATAAAAATCTCCAAAAGAACGGGAGCAGGCCAGGATCGCTATGCTGACAAGGAAGATCAAGAAAACAAAAGAAATCGGTGAACTAGTCAAGAAGCGCAGAAAAGAGCTGGGCATCTCCCAGGAGCGGCTCGCCGAGATGCTGAACGTCACGTACCAACAGGTCCAACGCTATGAAAACGGAAAGAACAGGCTTAATGTGGAGCATATCCAGATTATCGCCGACGCGCTTTCGGTCCCCATCACCTACTTTTTCAAATTCGATGAAAAGCAGGGTGCGGAGAAGAAGGTGCCCTTCCTGCAGCCGGAGGAGAGAAAGCTGCTCAAGCATTTCAGGAAGGTCAGAAACAACCAGTCAAAGATCCTCGTCATCAATGTGGCGCGCCTTGCATCGAAAGTGGAAAAAGTGGAATAGGAGGAATTACCATATGCGGAAAAGCCGCCCGATATTCCTCCATTCCTCCCCACTTTCCCCCGCCTCTCTCATCAGGTAGTCCTTCCACGTCTGCACTTCCAGTCGTCCGTCCTCTCTTTCCCTGATGCCGACCGCGCCGTCCCTGTCCGTCCTGAATACCTGCACGGCGCCGAGCATCCCGAGGGTCTCCCGGTGCGGATGTCCGTACCTGTTCCCCCTGCCGACGCTGATCACCGCGATATGGGGGGCGACCGCGCGGAAGAAATCCGCCCCGGCGGAGAACCTGCTTCCATGGTGAGGAACCTTCAAAACGGCGCTCCGCAGATGATCGCCAAGATGCAGGAGATCTTCCCCGCCCTCCTGCTCGATATCGCCAGTGAAGAGGAAGGCATTCCGCCTCCCCTGGATTTTCAGTACGAGTGAATCATTATTCATCCCTGCACGCTCCGTTCCCGCCGTATAAAAGCCCTCATACGCATGGAGGACCGTCAGCGAATATCCCTCTCCTTCGGCCACATCACCCCGCTGTACGCTGCGGCGCCGTATATCCACGGGGAAACCGCGGTATGTCATCCGGCCGTTGTCCCATATCTCGCCGAGGATAAAATTCCCGGCGACGGAGCGTGCTCCTCCCGCGTGATCGGCCTGTCCGTGGGAGAGGACAAGGGCATCTATCCGGCGGATCCCGCGGTAGCGCAAATAGTCCCCCACCTGGAGACCGTTCCTGCCGGTGTCCACCACAAGCGTCTTCCCGTCCGGGAGTTCCACCACTGCCGCATCTCCCTGCCCCACATCGAGATAGGTCACCCGGATCCCCCTCTGCCCCGGAGGTTTTGTCAGGGATACGACAACCAGGACCATGACGGCAACCAGCGCAAGGGGGAGAGCGAGAAATCCCGCCCCCGCACCGCTCCTTTCCGGATTTCTCCTGCGGAAAGCGAACGCGACCGAGAGGAAGAGAGCTCCATAAAAGACAACGAGAAGAGCGCCGGGAAATGCGGGGACCCTTACCTCGGCAAACCGCCATTGTGCGCACTGCTGCACGAACGCAAGAACAAGACGGGTGATACCGTCGATGGCGGAGAGGAAAGGGAAGTAGCCGGAAACAAGATACACGAAGGAGGAGAGAAGAGCAGCCGGAAGGATCAGGAATCCGATCATCGGCGTGATGACGAGATTGGTGAAGGGAGATACGAGGGAGAAGTAGTGAAAATAGTATGCTACCAGGGGTGCGGTGCCAAGGGTGGCTGCAGCCGACACAAGGACGGAAGTGCGCGTGTATGAAAAGAGGGCGGCCCCGAGGGCGCGGCAGCGCGGGACAAGGGAAGAGAGGGCTCCGGCAGGGGAGGACGGAGAGTCGTCTCCCGCCGGTCGCACCCTCTTCTCTTCCCCTGCGTCCTGCGCGGCCACCATCCCTATGCAAAGCACCGCAATAAAAGAAAGCTGGAAGGAGAGATCGAGGAGGGAATCGGGCCGGACGAACACAATGGAAGCGGCGGCGACGAGGAGAGTATTCAGCCAGAACCCCCTCCTTTGCACAACAAGACCGCAAAGAAACAGGGCAATCATGAGAAAGGACCGCACAGCGGGGAAGCTCATATCGGAGAGGCCGAGATACCCCGCGATACAGGGAATGCTCACGACAGCCGCGATCTGGGAGGGGCTGCAGCAGAGAGTTATCTTCGCCAGCATACGGTAGGGCAGCAGCTTCACCAGCACCATGAGCGTCTTGTACAGGACAAGGAGCAGAAGGCCGAAGTGGGCGCCGGAGATGCTCAGGACATGGGCAAGGCCGGTAGCGTTAAAGGAATTGCTCATCTCACGGGGAAGGAGGCTGCGGTCTCCGGTAACGAGAGACATCAGAAAAGGCGCCGCTTCCGCAGAGAAACGGTCCCGCAGGAAATGGTTCAGCTTCAGCCGCGCCGTTCTGAAGAGACCCGGGCCGACGGGCCCGAGATCGCGGACCTGCGTCGCATACCCGCCCGGCAGATGCCCGCCGCTCCCCGGGTTCAGGGAAAAGGCGTCGCCGGGAATGCGCACCTGCACCGAATAGAGCCTGTTGGGGTCCAGGGCAGTGATACCGGCAACGCGGAGCTCGCTGATGCGCAGCGGAATCCCCTTCCCGTCCTCCGCCGCGCTCACCTCCATCACCTGGGAAACAATGCCCGGGGTGGAGGGAAGAGATGCCGCTGAAGCCCTCGCTGTGCCGTGGACCAGGATGCTCTCCCCCGCAAGGTTTTCCATGGAGGGAGGCGGGAAGTACATCACCTTTGCCCGTAAAAACCCGGCGGCGAAGAAAAGGACAAGCAGAAGAAGGGAAAGGAGCGCCCGTGGAGCGGCACGGCCCCGACCGGCCGCCCCTGGCCGCAGACACCCTGCAACGGCAAGGAAAATACCGGACAGGAGAAGAGAAGTAACGGGGAAAAAGCGCTGGAGGAAAAAGAGGCCTGCCCCCAGGAGGGAGGCGAGGAGATGGATCATCATGCGGGTCCCCCTTCTGCCGGGGAGATGCTACGCGCGGGGCTCTCCCTTTCCCATATGAGCGCGTATCACTCCGGCAACCTCCTCCGCCGCCTCTTTCGCAGCAGCAGGGTCTTCGGCTTCCACCATCACCCGGATCTTCATTTCCGTTCCGGAAGGCCTGACAAGGAGTCTGCCCCTGTCGCCAAGCCTGGCCTCCGCGGCGGCGATGGCGCTGACAACATCGGGAACGCTCTTCAGCTCCTTCCTTTCATGGACGGGAACATTCAACAGCACCTGCGGATAGAGCTCGATCCCCCCGGTCAGGTCGGAGAGGAGCCGGTTCGTCTTTCTCATCAGGTAGAGTGCCTGCAGCGCGGTAATCGGGCCGTCGCCGGTGGTGTTATAGTCGAAGGAAACGATATGCCCCGACTGCTCGCCGCCGAGAGTATACCCGCCTTTGAGCATCTCCTCCACCACATAGCGGTCCCCCACCCTGGTGCGCAGCAGCCGGATCCCCTGTGCCCCGAGGAATTTCTCGAGGCCGAGGTTGGACATGACGGTGGCCACTACGGTATCCCCCTGGAGCTTGCCCTCCTTTTTCAGCCCTGACGCCCATATTCCCATGATCAGGTCGCCGTCCACCACAGAGCCCTTTTCGTCCACCAGGAGGGTCCTGTCGGCATCCCCATCATGGGCGACCCCGACATGGGCATTATGCTCCCGCACCGCCTGGACAAGGCAATCGAGATGCATCGAACCGCAATTCTCATTGATGTTGATGCCGTCCGGCCTGTCATTGAGGACGACGACCTCTGCGCCCAGTTCCCGCAGGAGGAGAGGGGTAACCTTATAGGCAGCGCCATTTGCGGTATCCACCACCACCTTCAGCCCATCGAGGTCCATCCCCCTCGGTATGGTGGATTTGATGTATTCGATATACCGGCCCGTTGCGTCGTCGAGCCGGAAGGCCCTTCCGATCTTTTCACCCGCCGCCCTCCTGGAGGGGAAGTCCTTGCTCGCGATCAGCTCTTCCATTCTCTCTTCCAGTTCGTCGGAAAGCTTGAGGCCGGAGGGAGAGAAGATCTTGATCCCGTTGTCCTCGAAGGGGTTGTGGGAGGCCGAAATGACGATTCCCGCATCAAGCCGCAGGGCGCGGGTAAGAAAAGCCACCCCCGGCGTGGGGAGTGGGCCCACGAGAGTGACGTTCATTCCCTTTGAACAGATGCCCGATGTCAGCGCACTCTCGATCATGTACCCCGAAAGCCGGGTATCCTTCCCGATGAGCACCGTACGCCTCCCGTGCTCCGTGCGCAGGACCGAAGCAATAGCCATGCCGATGCGCAGGACCGTCTCAGGGGTCATGGGAAAGTGGTTCACCTTGCCGCGTATGCCATCAGTACCGAACAATTTCATTGAAGTCCCCCGAAAAGAGCTGCAGCGGCGCCGTCCTCATGCAGAGGCGCCCGGATGTTTGTCTGTTCTCCGCCATCGCGCCCCCGCATGCTGCCTGCGACGGAGTCCCTTTCTTTACTATTCCTTCACGCCCGCCTTCCTTATGGAAATATGCAGGGCCACGTCGTATGCCTTTATCCTGATGTTCTTCCCGTTGAGATTCAGCCGCACATTCTGCGTGATGTCCCCGTCGAGACCGGTGAGGTCCACCGGTTCTGTCCGCAGGAATGCCACCCGCGCCAACTCGGTCTTTGCTCCTTCCACCATCACGGCAGACGGGTGTATCCTCACGGAGGCGACGCGGTATCCCCTCTCGGGCTCACCGATAAGGGATGCCTTGACCGGCACCCTCTTGGTGAGCGACTCGTCGAGGGTGATCCGTATCGAAGTGGGCTCGATCCGCACTACCTCCACGGTCCTAGGGACAACAATGGTGCCCTTATCGAAATAGTACACCTCTTCTCCCTTTTTTGCCCCGGACAGGTCAACGAAGACCCCGATATCAGCGGGCTGCAGACCCTTCAACAGCCTCTCCTGCCCTTGGATGTTCAGTGTCACGCTCTTTACGCTCTCCCGCAGAAGCTCCAGGCCCCTCGGCACGTTTTTGAAGGTGACAGGGACCACGAGAGCCATTTCCGAACGCCCGTGATGGGTGACAAAGAACCAGAGCGCAAGGGCCAGGACCACCGAAAGGATCTTCAGGCCCATGTTCCTGAAAATGCCTTTCCTCATGAACGCTGCGCCCTCTGCTTTGCCGGAACGACCTTTTCCTTTTTCGATTCCGTAAAGAGGTCGGTAAGCATTTCCCTCAGAGTCCCCATGTCCAGCCGGGTCTCCAGCTTGCCGTCGATGGCGATGGAGACGCTCCCCGTCTCTTCCGAGATAATGATGGCGACCGCGTCGGTCTCCTCCGCAATGCCGATGCCCGCCCGGTGGCGCGTACCCAGGGATTTGCTGACGGAAGGCCCCAGCGTGATGGGCAGGAAGCAGCCGGCTGCAACCACCCTGTTCCCCCGGATCACCACCGCTCCGTCATGGATGGGCGATGTAGGGTGAAAGATGGTCATGAGAAGTTCCTTGGAGACCTTTGCATCCAGGGGGGTGCCGATCTCCACATAGTCCTTGAGGCTTATTTCCCGCTCAATAACGATCAGGCCCCCTATCTTCCTGTTCGCCAGCGCAATGGACGCCCTTACAATCTCCTCGAGGGATTTCAGCTCCTCCGCAGA
>JADLDZ010000058.1 GCA_020846375.1 Nitrospirales bacterium
CAGGCGTGGAAGTCTCCCCGGGGGATATCACCGACCCGGAAAGCCTCAGTGGGAAGCTCGACGGCTGCGCTATTGCGGTCCACCTGGTCGGGATCATCGAGGAAAAAGGGGAGATGACCTTCGAAAGGGTCCATGTCAGGGGGACGGAGAACCTCGTTGCGGAAGCAAAGAGGGCCGGCGTCCGGCACTTCTTCTATCAAAGCGCACTGGGAGCTTCCCCCGGGGCGAAGACGCGGTATGCGAAGACAAAGGCGGCAGCCGAGGAGATCGTCAGGGCGAGCGGCATCCCTTTCACCATTTTCAGACCTTCCCTGGTGGTGGGAGAGGGAGACGGCTTTACCACAAGGATGAGGGAGCTGATCTCCCTCGGACCCTTCGTTCCTGTCCCCGGGAGCGGAGAAGCCAGGCTGCAGCCGATCTATGTCGGGGACTGGGTGAAGTGTTTTCTGAGCCTTTTCTCCGACCCGTCACACAGTGCCGGGCTCCCGTCCCGGCTCTTCGAGCTGGGGGGGCCCGATCATCTCACCTACAATGAGGCGATCAATCAGCTCATGGAGGCGATGGGCGTCAACAAACCGGTGATCCATCTTCCCCTTGGGGCGGTGAAGATGAGCCTGCCCTTCGCACGGATGACGCGCGCCCTGGGAGAAGTTTTCGGCAGGAAGATTCCCTCTGTCACCCGCGAGCAACTGGAACTTCTTCAAACGGACAACATCTGCGCAAGGGATGCCGTGGAAAGGAGCTTCGGGTTTACTCCCCTGACTTACCGGGAAGCCCTGCCGCTTTTCATTCAAAGGACAGGGAAGGGACGGGGAGGTGCGAAAAGCGGCCGTTAAGGAGACGGTATGCCGCCCTTTCTTTCATTTTACTTTACGATGAGCACCGGACATTTGGAGTAGTCGACCACTTTCGCCGATACGCTCCCGAGAAGGAACTTCTTTGCTCCATGCCTTCCATGGGAGCCGGTAACGATCAGATCCACCTTCATCTTCTGGGCGGTTTCCAGGATTTTTTCGGCCGGGTCTCCCTGGCGGATAAGTGTCTTCACCTCTATGGACTTGCCGGACAGGGACTTCCTGATTTTCTCCATAGCCTGCCGGGTTTCCTCTGAAAGGGACTCGAAGATGCGGCTCCGGTCCGCCTCGGGAAGCTCGGTGAGGTAGAGCTCGGGCACGACGGCGAGGACGGTGAGGGAGCTGTTTGTGCTCAGGGATAACTCCACAGCCTTTTTCAATGCCTTGTCGGATGACTTGGAACCGTCGTGCGCTACCAGAATTTTCTGCATAGTCTCTCTCCTCCTGTGAATTGCAGCCGGAAATCCGGCTGCTGTCTTCCCGGGCTTTTGTACGAGAACCGCAGTCCCAAAGATCTGCTACTCGATATTTTACCATATTTCATCGAGACTTAACATGAATTCTTAGGGGGGCGCCCTTGAAGGAGTACTGCTCCCGCAGGGCCTTCTCGATATAGCGCAGATGCGATCCCTTGACGGCTGAAGGGTAGTTGACGACGAGAGTAAAAACGGGGGGAGCCACCTCCACCTGGGTCATGTAGAAGAATTTCAGTTCCTTCCCCCGGTAGCGCGGGAAGGGATGATGGGCTACCGCCTTTGCGAGGAAGCGGTTGAGCTCACCGGTGGAGACCCTTTTGCTCCGTTCGGCGATGAGTTCGTCGATCAGCGGAAAAATCTTCGTGATCCTCTTCTTTTCGAGGCCCGAGGTGGTGAGGAGAGGCGCATGGTCCATGAACCACATCCTGTTCCGCAGTTCCTGGGTGAGCACCTTGTAGGACTGCTCGGGCTCCGCTACCAGGTCCCACTTGTTGAGGAGAAAGAGAGCGCTCTTGCCGTACTCCTCCACCAGTCCTGCGATCCTCTGGTCCTGCTCCACGATACCCTGGGTGGCATCCAGGACGATGAGCGCGACATCGGCCCTCTCGATGCTCCGCATGGCCTTGAGGACGGAGAACCCCTCGATGGAGGGGGTAGCGGTTTCGTTCGCCCCCGGGAGACCGCGGCGCACCCGGACAGGGCTCTTCACCTTTTTCCGTATTCCGGCGGTGTCGATGAAGAGATATTTCTTGCCGTACGAGATGCATATGGAGTCCACGGCATCCCGCGTGGTGCCGGGAACGGGGCTGACGATGAGCCTCCTTTTCCCGAGGAGAGCGTTGATAAAAGTCGATTTTCCCACATTGGGCCTCCCCACCACCGCCACCTTCGGGAGCGTCGTCTCCAGGGACACCTCTCCGGTAAGCCTTTCGGGAGGCAGAATGGACACCACTTTGTCCATGAGCTCCTCGAATCCGAAGCCGGTGATTGCGGAGACGGGGAGGATCTCTCCGGTTCCGATCCGGTAGAACTCCAGCGCCCTGCTTTCCTTTGCGGGAGCATCGATCTTGTTGACCACCCAGAGGACCTTTTTCCCCGACTTCCTGAGGACGGAGGCGAGTTCGGCATCCTCGGGGGTGAGTCCCTCCTTGCCGTCGAGAAGGTGAAGGAGCAGGTCGGCGTCCTCTATGGCGTAGAGGGCCTGCTCCCTGACCTGGTCGGCTATCTTCTGGTCCTCGTGGGGGAGACCCTCCGCATAGAAGCCGCCGGTATCGACGACGGAGAATCCCTTGCCCTCCCATTCCGTCTTCCCATAGTTCCTGTCCCGGGTGACTCCGGGCGTCTTTTCCGTGATGGCGGTGGAGGACGCCTCCCGGCTGCCCGCACGTATCATGCGGTTGAAGAGGGACGACTTGCCTACGTTCGGCCTTCCGATGATTGCTACCAATGCGCTCACGCTTGCTCCTTTTGTGGTATCCGACAGGGGGCTGCGGATGCAGCGGCATGTATGTGCCTGATGCTACTGTACCCTACGGCTCTGTGATCCCGTAGCTTTTTATTTTCTTATGGAGGTTGCTCCGCTCGATGGCGATGGTCTCGGCCGTCTT
Source organism: Nitrospirales bacterium (assembly GCA_020846375.1). GTDB lineage: Bacteria > Nitrospirota > Thermodesulfovibrionia > Thermodesulfovibrionales > Dissulfurispiraceae > Nitrobium. The sequence goes on from JADLDZ010000058.1 coordinate 2,938, forward strand.
CGACACGTTCCAGCCGTTCTCTTCGAGCTTCCTGACGATGAAGTCCCTTTCAAAGGCGTCCCTGGCCTCCCGGAGGGTCTTGTGGGAGAAATAGTCGGACTCCTTCACGGTCTGCCCCGGCTTCACCATCCCGATGGCATCCACCTCCGCCCGCGAGACGACCTTCGAGGGGACCATGATCATGATCCTCTCCACCACATTCTTCAGCTCCCTGATATTCCCCGGCCAGTCATATTCCCTGAGGGTCTTCACGACGGCGGGGTCGATCTCCTTGGGCCGCATTCCGTTGTCACGGGCGAATACGTCCATGAAGTAGCGGATCATGGAGGGAATATCGTCCCTCCGCTCCCTGAGGGGAGGAAGAAGGAGGGGAATGACATTCAGCCGGAAATAGAGGTCATCTCTGAAGCTCCCCCGCCTGACCTCTTCCTCCAGTTCCTTATTGGTGGCGGCGATGATGCGTACGTCCACCTTGATGTTCCTGCTCCCCCCGACCCGCTGGAAAACCTGTGTCTCGATGACCCGGAGCACCTTCGCCTGGGTCTGCATGGTCATGTCCCCGATCTCGTCGAGGAAGAGGGTGCCCCGGTCCGCCAGTTCGAATTTGCCGCTTTTCCTCTCCGTGGCTCCGGTAAAAGAGCCCTTTTCGTGCCCGAACAGCTCGCTTTCGATCAGCTCCTGTGGCATGGCGGCGCAGTTTACCTCTACGAAGGGCTCCTTGGCGCGGATGCTCTTGTCGTGAAGGAGGCGCGCCACCAGTTCCTTTCCGGTCCCGCTCTCCCCGAGGATGAGCACCCTGCTGCTGCTCTGGGCCGCCATCTCGATCTGCCGCCGCAGGACCTGTATCTTCGGAGAATCCCCGATCAGCTTCCATCTTTTGCTGAGGTCCTCCCTGAGCGCGCGGTTCTCCTCTTCGAGCTTCTTCCTCTCCAGTGCCCTCCGCGCGACGATGAGGATCTTGTCGAGGGAAAGGGGCTTCTCCAGGAAATCGTAGGCGCCGAACCGGGTCGCCTTGACCGCAACCTCGATATTCCCATGCCCCGAGATCATGATCACCGGGGTATCGCTTCCGATCTCCTTCAGTTTTTCGAGGGTTTCGATGCCGTCCATCCCGGGAAGCCAGACGTCGAGGAGGACCATGTCGGGTGCGTGCTCCCGCATCATGTCAACCGCGCTTTCGCCCGATGCGGCAGTGACCACAAGGTACCCTTCGTCTTCAAAGATCCCCGAGAGGCTCTCCCGGATGCCCTCTTCGTCGTCGACAATCAGCACTTTTTCCCTGGTCATCAAAACCTCTTATAGTGATAAGTGGAGAGTGGAGAGTAATAAGGTGGAGGCAAAGGAAAGGCATCCCCTCGCGCCTCTCTGATAAAGAGGGTTTTGCCTGTATGAATGTTCATCTTTTCACTATTCACTTGCCGCTATTCACCCTTCTCTGAGCACTTGCCACTTGCTTTTTCATCCCGGTATTTCGATCGTGAAGATGCTGCCCTGAGGGGTATTGTCCCTCACCAGAATCCGGCCCTCGTGGTCGGCCACGATCTTGTTGGCGATGGCGAGGCCGAGCCCTGTCCCTCCCTTCCTTCCGGAGAAATAGGGGAGAAACATCTTTTCCTTCTCCTCGTCCCGGATCCCCGGCCCCGTGTCCGCAAGCTCGATAACGACTTTGCCGGGTCCGGGGCTCTTTACCGCTATGGTGATGAGTCCCCTGCCGTTCATCGCCTTGATGGCGTTGTCTATAATATTAACAAAGACCCTCTTAAATTGCTCGCTGTCCAGGGTAACGCGATTGATCCCCTCCTGCACGGCAACCTGTATGTCCATATCCTTGAACCCCTTGTACAGGCCGATGACGGAGTCGATGAGCTCGGGGAGGCTGGTGGGGGTCTTGTTGATCTCCGGCATCTTGCCGTACCGCGAGAACACGTCCACCAGCCTGCGCAGGCTCTCCACCTCCGAAATGATGGTGCGGGTGGACTTTTCGAAGACCGCATCGAAATCCTCGTCCCTGTTCTGCCACTTCTTGATGAGCCTCTCGGTGGAGAGCTTGATGGGAGTGAGCGGGTTCTTGATCTCGTGGGCCAGCCTCCGGGCCACTTCCTGCCACGTGGTGACCTTCTGCGCCTTGATGATATCGGTGAGGTCGTCGAAGACAACGAGCATGCCGAGAGATTTCGCCGTGTACGACTCCCTGATCCCCGCTATGTAAATACGGATGAGGGCGATCCTGCCGTTGATGCTCACTTTCACCTCCCGTTTGATTTCGCGGATCTCCTTTCCTTCCATCTCCTTTACCAACTGGATCAGGTCCTCGGACTGCAGGCCCGCGATGAACTCGCGGTAGTCCTTCCCGATAATGTCCTCCTGTTTTGCATCGAGGATGGAGCACGCCGCCCTGTTGATGGTCATGATCTCGCCGGTGCCCGCAAGGAAAAGGACCCCCGAGTTGATGTTCTCGAGGATGTTCTCGAGGTAGAGCCTTCTCCTGTCCGATTCCCGGTACGCCTTCTCGAGGGAGTCGTTGCTGTCCTTCAACTGTCTCACCATCTGGTTGAAGGAATCGATCAGCATCCCGATTTCGTCCTCGCTCTTCACCGTGACCTGCACATTGAGGTCCCCGGACGCCACCCGCTCGGTCGCCATGGCGAGACTCTGGATGGGAGTGGTGATGCCCCGAGAAATTTTCAGGGAGACCCACAGCCCGGCGAAGACCATCAGGAGGGTCAGGAACCCGAGGGTAATGACATAATTGAGCCGGAGGGGATCCTTGAAGGACTCCAGTTTCACATAGTCCTCATACAGTTCCTTCAGCCTCTCCGAATTCTCCGAGATCCTCTTCGAGAGGACGAACTCCACCACCACCACTCCCGATCCCCCTTGCACCCGGTCGGGTACGGCGGCCCGGATGATATCGCCCTCTTCGCCCGAGATCACCTCCGTCCCCATTTTCCCGCTGAAGGCCTCGCGGATGATGTCCGCCGCCGTGTCGGGCACGGCGGTGTAGCGCCTGACCGACATCCCGGGCAGGAAGGGCTGCTTCCCGGCAGCGGCATACTGCGCCGCCATGAGGACCCGCTCCCTGCCGAGGTCGTAGAATGCCTGTGCGAGCTCGACGGACTTGTCGAAGGGCTCCCGCATCTGGGGAGAGAAAATCCTGTCGATATAGTTGGTGGCCAGCCCGCTGGCGGCGATGAAGAGGAAAGAGGAGGGGATCAGGGTAAGGATGACGAAGATGGCCATGAGCCGCGTCCTGAACCGGTAGCCCAGGACGCGATGCCGCCTCTCCATATAGAGCCGGAGGAGGTTCTTGCTCACGAAGAACATGAGGGTAAGGAGGGCCAGGATATTGAGGGTAAGGAGGGCGGTGAGCAGGAGCCGTGTGGCGAGGTCCACGGAGGGCAGCTTGATGAAGTAGAGTTCCACCGCGGTGATGAGGACCACGAGGAGCAGCACCCCGAAAACGAGAGCCAGTTTTTTCGCCATTTTCCGTTTTTTCATACGTAAAAGATCAGGATCGCGCTCCCCTGCTCGTCCCGGTTCCCTCTGCAGTGAGCGTCGCTACTGCCCCTTTGTGGTGACAGGGAATTCCTGGGAGTTCCGGTAGAGCGAGAGATCCTTCTCCGACACGAAGAAGAGCAGGTATCCCACGACCGGGGGCAGTTTCTTTACGCGCGACTCCACGGTCACTTTCACGAAATATATGCCCTGCTCCAGCTCCCTCGTCGTGGCCAGTTTGAGCTCCTCGAGCGTAAAAGCCCATCCCACCATGGCATCGAGGTCCTTGAACCTCTTTTCGAGGTGGATGTTGCCGTAGAAGCTCGAGGCGGAATATTCCCTCTTTATCTGGTTGCTCCGCAGGATGCGCACGATCTTCTTGCCCAGGACGAACTCATCGGGCCAGATGTTCCATACCCTGAAAAGGTCTATGTAAAACACGAACTCCTTGGTGATCCCGCCGTTCATGTCATCGATGATCCTCGGATCGGGCTTCAGCGAGGCGGAAACATGGATCTCGTTATTGATGATGTGCACCGTGACTTCGGAAAGCTCGGCGGCGGCGGCGGGCGGAAGGGTTTGCAGGAAAAAACAGAAGAAGAGCAGAAAAAAGAGGAGGGAGGCCCGGAACCCTCCTCTGCATGTATCGGCGGGGTCCGCCGCCCCTGTATGCTTTTCTCTGTTCATCGTATGTATCCCGAAAAAATTTATTCTCATTATACCACAGACTATCAGGGGGGGAAGGGAGAAGGGGAGCCCTTTTCCTCTCCCTTTTCCTCTCCCTGTTCATTCCCTGCCTCTGTTTTTGCAGAGGGCTCACTTCGCTTCGTTCACAGAAAATAGTACAATACTCTATAATGTGTGCATCGAAGGAGAAACAATGAAGAAGAGCGGGTTCCTTCCGATCATTTTCGCTGCGTTCCTCCTGCTTGCGGGCGTATCCTTCGCCGGAGGAGAGCATGAGGCGAAGTCCGCTGCGGGGAGTGGGCTGAACGCGTCGTACAGCAAAGGGGATTTCGATCCGAAGACAGAGACCCTGCCGGAAGGGTTCCTCGGGCGCGATATCGTCGAGGTTTTCAAGGCGGCGGATGCCCTGAAGGGAGAACACGAAACGATCGGAGCATATACGGAAGGGAATCGGAAGAGGAACGCTTCCGGTCCCTATGCCTTTACCGTTGAAGACAGAGCGAGCATAGTTTTCTCACCCTACAACCCCCGCTCCCGCTCGTTGAAGCTCTTGCTGCAGCTCCATTCCATCACGACTCCCTCCGGCTCGGCCGCCGCCCGCTGGGCCGTTCCCATCAGAGATATCGACAAAAAGGCGGAATCCTACATCGGCTGCACAAAATGCGGCGTGCAGCAGAAGGTAACCGCCCTTTTCAAGGACTCCTATGCCCTGGCGGTCCTCGACCCCGGCCGGATCGTGCACGATAAGAGGAAGGGCACTGCGCTGTATACGGTCACGGTAAAGGGCGTCTCTCCCTCTGAGGCCCGCGCCCTGAAAGAGAGCGTGGCGCTCCTCGTCGTCTGCAGACCGGATACTTCCTTTCCTGGCGGACCGGCACCGTTCAGGGGAGAGTCCCGCGTGGGCTGGACAGTGTATAACCCCGTCGACC
>JADLDZ010000059.1 GCA_020846375.1 Nitrospirales bacterium
ATGCCCGATTTCACCCTGTATGTCTGCGGGCCGATCGGGAAGGAGCGGGACTTCGAGAAGGAGTACTCCAGGGAGTTGTATGAAACACCCAATATCCATACGGTCGGATGGGTTTCCATCGACAGCCCCGGTTTCCGGGAAATAGCGGAACAGTGCGCCGGGATTCTCTATCCTTCCTGTTCCGAAGGGCAGGCGGGCAGTGTGGTCACCTGCATGCACGCGGGGCTCATCCCCCTGGTCAGCTACGAGTCAGGGGTGGATGTGGAGGATTTCGGCATCCTCCTCAGAGAGAGCTCTCCGGATGCCATACGGGAAGCTCTGCACCGGGTCGCCTCTCTCCGGCCCGCCGAGAGGGAGGAGCGGGCGAGAAAGGCGTGGAACTATGCGCGGAAGCATAATACGAGGGCGAGTTTTGCAGAGGAGTACGAGCGCATTATAACGGACATTCAATCGGGAAACCTGCACGACAGGGGAGAAAAATGATGCCGAAGAGAATGAGCGTTTCCGGATTCGTCTTCTTCAGCTTGCTGTGTGGCATTCTGATGCTTTGCCCCGTTATGGCAGCGCCGGCGTCCGCCGCTGCCGCCGAGGTGATCGTCGACAACGGAGGGGCGGGGACGTCGTATAGGGGGACATGGGCGGTCTCAGGGGCGCCCGATCCCTACGGGGGGAATTCGGTGTACGGCCGGGGAGGGGCGAAGTACTCCTGGAAGGCGAGCCTCCCCCAGACCGGAGTGTACGAAGTATACGCATGGTGGACGGAGTATCCGTCGAGGGCTACGGATGCCCCGTTGAAGATCACCTACAGTGGGGGATCCGAGGTGGTGCGGGTGAACCAGCAGGTGAACGGGGGGCAGTGGAACTACCTGGGCACGTACAGCTTCGATGCCGCGAAGGGAGGCAAGGTGCTGCTGACGGCGGAATCGCCCGCCCCGGCAAGCTACAGCGCGGATGCGGTGAAGTTTGTCCTGGCGAGCGGAGAGAACCAGCCTCCCACTGCGGTGATCGACTCCATTTCTCCGAACCCGGCAGGCCTGGGGGACATGGTGGCCTTCGAGGGCCACGGCACGGACAGCGACGGGACGGTGACCGGCTATCTCTGGAGCTCCAGTATCGACGGGAACCTCGGCGCGGCAGCCTCCTTCAGCACCGCGGTGCTGTCCGAGGGCACGCACACTATTTCCTTGAAAGTGCAGGATGACGCAGGGGAATGGTCCCCCTGGGTGAGCAAAACGCTGACCGTTTCGCCCTCTTCGACCCCGGTGGAGGTGATCATTGACAATGGGGGTGCAGGGACTTCCTCCACCGGACTCTGGGCGGTCTCAGGGGGGGCCGATCCCTATGGAAAGGACTCCCTCTACAGCCGTGAAACGGCCACGTACACGTGGCATGCCGACCTCTCCCAGGCGGGTGCATATGAGGTGTATATGTGGTGGACGGAGTATGCGTCCCGCTCCGACTACGCACCGGTCACGGTCCAGTATGACAGCGGATCCGAGGTGGTGCGGGTGAACCAGCAGGTGAACGGGGGGAAGTGGAACTACCTGGGCACGTACAGCTTCGATGCCGCGGAGGGAGGCACGGTTACCCTCACCGCGGGAGACGCCTCTTTGTCCAGCTTCAGCGCTGATGCGGTGAAATTCGTCTCTGCCGATCAGCCCTTCGTCGGTATCGTCCAGCCGCACAACTATGACCTCCAGGGGAGCACTTCCCTTGCGGTCAAGGCGGAAGCCGGCGCCATGCAGGGGGGATGGACGGTGAAATTCGTCCTCGACCAGGGTACTTCCGGAGAGGAGGCGATCATCGACGGTACTGACCCCTATGAGGTAGCTTTTATCGGGCTTGCAAAGGGGGAGCATACGATCGATGCCTCTATTCTCGATGCGGCGAACAATGAGGTCCCCGGCGACTTCACGCATGACAGGAAGATACAGGTGGGCATCGGGGATTATTACGTGACGATGGGGGACAGCATCACCTACGGGGATTCCGACGACTATCCCCAGGACGATATTTCGAACGACGGACGCAACAGCGGAGGGGGATACGAGCCCATTCTCAACGACCTCCAGACAGCGTATCACGGCTACCCGCAGACAGTCATCAATGAGGGGGTCAACTCCACCCGCTCATACGACGGGGCGGGCTCCGTCGGGGGGATCCTTGCAAAGCACCCGAACTCGAAGTATTTCCTGATCATGTACGGGACGAACGATTCCGCCTCCAGGATCCCGAGCGGGCTCGGCCTCAAGCCGGGCGGCCAGGGGTACACGAACTCCTACAAGGACTATATGCAGCGCATCATCACGGCAGTCCTCGACGCGGGGAAGACCCCCATTATCGCGAAAATCCCCGTCGTCTACGGCGACTGCCCCGGCTGCGCCTGGTATACGGACCCGCAGAATGCGGCGCGGAATGTCCTGATCAGGGACTACAACAAAGTCATTGGTGAACTGGTGACGGAGAACAGGCTCACCATAAAGGGGCCTGACATGTACTCCTACTTTTCCGCTCATCCCGGAGAATTCGCCGACACCACCCATCCCAACGGGCAGGGATATCAGTCCATGGCGGACCTGTGGTACAATGCCCTCCCCTGAAGGGGAACGGAATGCGGAAAGCGGCGGTATTCCGCCGGAGAGGCGGGAGATGAGCGCCGGGGGAGGCATGCATGAGGAGCGGAAGAGCCGGATGCTCTTCCGCCGCCAGTTCCTCCTGGGGCCCCGCCCGCCTGAAGGGTTCCCCTCGTGGAGACGGTTGCGGATACACGAAGCGCTTCATCTTGCCACCCATCCCGACCTCCCGGTATGCCGGGCCGAGCGCCACGGAAAGTCCGTCACCCTGCTCGGGTATATTGTAGACCCCCGGAACCCGCACCATGATGACGACGCGGTGGTGCACGGGCTTCTGGAGCGCCTCGATACCGCGGGCACCTTCTTCCCGCATACGTATGAGCTCGGGGGCAGATGGGTCCTCCTGGTGGATGACGGCAGGGAGATGCTCCTGTTCAACGATGCCGTGGGGTTCAGGCAGGTCTTCCATTCCGACATGCGCCGTACCGGAGAGCTGTGGTGCGCCTCGCAGCCCGGGCTGATCGCCGATATCCTCAGGCTGGAGCCGGACAGGGAGGCGATGGAGTTCATCCGCTCCTTCGCAGAGAGGGAAAAAGAGTATTGGTGGCCGGGAGATGCCTCCCCCTACCGGGAAGTCTTCCATCTTCTGCCGAACCACTTCCTCGACATGAGGTCCGGTACCGTCGGCAGGTTCTGGCCCCAGGGAAATACAGAGAGGGTTTCCCTCGAGGAGGCGGTCCATACGGCGGGAGAACTGCTTTCCGGGCTCATCAGGGGGGCGTCCCGCCGCTTCGACCTCGCCCTGTCCCTGACTGCGGGGCGCGATACGCGGCTTCTGCTGGCATCCCTGAAGGAGATCAGCGGGAGGGTCTTCTATTTTACCCTGCTGTACTGGGATCTGAAAAAGAGCAGCCCCGACATCAGGATCCCGTCACTGCTCCTCCGCGGGCTGGGCCTGAAGCACGCGGTAATCAAGTGCCCTCCCTCCATGGACGAGGAATTCGGAAGCATTTACCGGAGGAACGTGGCGACGGCCCGTGAGGCCTACGGCGCCATAGCCCAGGGGCTCTATTACCAGTACCCCCAGGAGCGGGTGTGCGTCAAGGGGAATGCCGCGGGCATCGCAAAAAGCATTTATACCTACATGCTGCCGCCGGAAAGGAGGGGTGAGGAGGTCACGGCCGCCACCCTCGCCGAACTGACGGGGATGGGAGACACTGCCTTCGCCCTGCGGGCGCTGGAGAGGTGGATCAGGGGAGCGGAGGAGCGGTATGACATCGGTCTGCTGGACCTCTTCAAGTGGGAGAACAGGGAGGGAAACTGGCAGGCGATGAGCCAGCTGGAATGGGATCTCGTGCAGGAGGTTTTCGTGCCCTACAACTGTCGTGCGCTCCTGGCCTGCATGCTCTCGGTGGACGAAGAGTACAGGA
>JADLDZ010000060.1 GCA_020846375.1 Nitrospirales bacterium
GCCTTTGTGTCAATCCGTCAGAACAATAGCCTGTACCGCAGCGAGGGCCTCTATGGAGATGAGGATCACCGGGACCGCGGAAGCCTGGAGGCCACGGTCAGGGTCGCCAGGGCTGCCAGGGCCGCAGGCTACCGCTTCCACTGGATCGGCTATGACATATTCCGGAACAAATATCCGAAAACCGAAATGGACGAGGCCCAGTACAATACCTGGACCATCACCCAGCAGCATTATACTCTGGATATACAGAAGGCCTGGTCCTCGTCAACGGTCGAGTGGCAGAACGAGCTGCCGGATGAGCTCAAGGCGCTGGTGCAGCCGGAGGACGGGCAGTATTTCGAGATTGCCCACCAAACCTCCTTTGTCTATACTCCGCTGCACATGGACCTGAGCAAGCGGGGGGTCAAGACGATCATCTTCACCGGCATCCACCTTGACTGGTCCATTGAGGGCAATTCCCGCCATGCCCGCGATTTCGGCTTCATGCCGATCGTGGTGGGCGACGCCACCGCATGCCAGAAGCAGGAGGATGAATCGGCTGCGTTCACTCGCATCAATAATTTCTTTGCCCCGGTCATTACCTCCGATTACTGTGTGGAACTGATAGGACGAGCGGGGAAAATGAGAAAGGCCTGCGTGCTGTCCGAGGAGCCGGACCGGGGATTGTGCTTGAAAAGGTGAGTTCGGCAAAGGAAAACAGCGATTCTTTGCCTCTCCCTCCGCTGCTGCCTGTCTTCCCCTGTTTTACTCTGTCTCATTCTGCCTTTTTTTGCCATGGCCATGACCCATCCAGAGGGGCTTGCACCCCATGTCCCTCAGGTCCGCTATCCGGCCGGTGGCGGGGTCCCGCAGCCGCCTGCCGATGAGATAGAGCTTGCCGTCCCGGCCGTAATACTTGGAGCCCTGCACTTCGAGGAAAGAGCCCACCGTAAGGGAGATGCCCTGCCGGGTCAGGAACCAGGGAGGCGCGGTGATCACATTGTATATGCTGTTGTTCTGCCTGAGCCTCACTACCATCGGCCCCCTCATCATTTCCGCCCGGGAAACCTCTGCAACAGTACCCCTGATCGTTATCTCGGTGTTCTCGTCGTATCCCTCCTTGATATCGTCGGACCCTGCATGGGATGGTGCAAGGAGGGCAAAGAGAAAAAAGGCCGTCAGTAAACTGATGGCACGGTATTTCGGACCGGACGGCCTGCCTTTCATGCTTTTCCTCTCCCCTTTCTCCGGTCCGGCAAAGGCGGAGGATCACTCCGCCTTTGCCGGGCACGTTACATCATACCCATGCCGGACATGCCTCTGCCCATACCTCTGCCCATGCCGCTCATCATGCCCATGCCGCCGCACTTCCCGCAGCCGGTGACGCCGGATTCATAGGCCCTCTTCTGCAGCGCGGTCCGTACATCCACCATCTCCTTCTGCTTTGCCGCGATGGCCTCCCAGTCGGGCTTCGTCTGCGCCTTGAGGACCGCCAGGTCGGTCCTGATCTGGAGCATCTTATGCCGGAGCGGCAGGGTGTCCTTCATGAACTGGGCCTGCTTCTGTGTCTCCTCAGGGCTCAGCGCCGCTCCTGTGCCTGCGCACGGGCCTGCTCCCATACCGCCTCCCGGCCCCACGGCCATCGCCCCTGCCGCAAGGGCAAGCACCAATGCCACTACTACTCCCGCAATCACTTTCCTTTTCATACTGTTTCCCTCCTTCAGTTATTCTTTCCTGAAGGAAGAGCAATAGGCGTGCCAGGCAGAAACTTCTTGATTTTATAATAATTTATGCATAAAGAGCTCTCCGCCGGTGCAGCTTCTGCATGCAGGAATGCAATTCCTGCACTCCCTTATCCGCTGATTCCATACTCTTTTATACGATACTGGAGGGTCCTCAGCGATATCCCCAGTATTTCCGCCGCCTCCCTCCTGTTCCCCCGCGTCCGCCTGAGAGCGTTCTCGATGGCGGCCCTCTCCAGGCTCTTCAGGTCGCCGGCGTCCGCTTCCGCGGCTCCGGGGGCTTCGTGGGCTTCGAGGTCGGGGAGCGCCAACTGCTGCCCCCGGCTCCTGATCACCGCCCGTTCAAGCACATTTTCGAGCTCCCGTATATTCCCCGGCCATGGATAGTCCATCAGCCGCTCCATCGCACCTTCCGTCATGACAAGGTCCTTGCCGAACCGGGCGGAGATGCCCTGCAGCAGGTGTCCCGCAATGTCGCGGAAGCGTTCCCTCCTTGCCCGTAGGGGAGGGAGCGTAATCGGGTAGACCGTGAGGCGGTAGTAGAGGTCTTCCCTGAATCTCCTCTCCGCCACGCACTCCTTCAGGTTCCTGTTCGTGGCGGCGATGACCCGCGCGTCGGTCCTGAGGGAGACGAGAGAGCCGAGGCGCTCGAAGGTCTTGTCCTGGAGCACCCTGAGGAATTTGCCCTGGAGTGCAAGGCTCATCTCCGATACCTCATCGAGGAAGAGCGTGCCGCCCCCCGCCAGCTCGAACCTCCCCTTCTTCTGTGCCGCCGCTCCCGTGAACGCACCCTTTTCATAGCCGAAAAGCTCGGATTCGAGAAGGGTCTCCGGGATGGCGGCGCAGTTGATGTCCACAAAGGGGCCGCTCCTGCCGCTCAGCTGATGGAGAACCCGCGCGATCAGGCTCTTGCCGGTGCCGGTCTCCCCGTAGATGATCACGGTTGCATCGGTAGGCGCCACATCCCGCACCTCACGCAGGACTTCGTCCATTCCTGCAAAAATGATCGCGAGGGGAGGGAGTCCGTCCCGGCAGGAGGAGGGTCCGTTCACCGCGCTCTTCCTCCCGAACGCCTTTGCCACCGCTTCCCGCAGCTGTCCCGGATCTTTGAGGGGCTTCGTGATGTAATCCACCGCGCCCTTCTTCATCGCCTCCACCGCCGTTTCCACCGTGGCAAAAGCGGTGATCATGATGAAGTCGGCTCCGGCGTCCCTCTGCGCCGCCTCTTCCATGAACCGGATCCCTTCCATCTTCGGCATCTTCAGGTCGGTGATGATGAGGTGGGGAGCGAAGGACTCCAGAGACTCCAGTGCGCTCTCCGGGTCGTGCATCCCTCTGACCGTATATCCCGCTTCCTGCAGGATGCGGGTGAGGAGCAGGAGAAAGGACTTTTCATCGTCCACCACCAGTATCCTGAAATCCTCTTTTCTCATAAGCCGCCTTTATGCATGCATTGTGCCCCCCGGGAGCGTGATCTCCACTGTTGTCCCTTGCTGCGCCGTGCTCCGTATCACCACGCTGCCGCCGAGAGCCTGGACCAGCTTGTCCACGATGGCGAGCCCGAGCCCCGTGCCCCTCGTCTTCGTGGTGAAGAAGGGGGAGAGAGCCCTGGCCTGCAGTGCAGGGTCCATACCGCAGCCGTTATCCTCCACCGTGATGAAGGTCCTTCCGCGGCCCGGGGCATCGGATAGTCCGGCCCGCACTTCCACGCGTCCGTTCTCTCCCGCCGCGTCCATGGCGTTCTGCACCACATTGAGCAGGACCTGTTTCAGCTTGTCCCTGTCGGAGGTGAGCATCAGGCCGGGAGAGACAAAGGGGTGCACCGCCGCGCCGCTCCCCTCCGCAGGGGAAGAGCGCAGGGACGCGATCACCTCTTCCGCCAGGTCTCGAACGGAAAAAGTCTGCAGCCTCACTTCCACCGGCTTTGCATAGAGGAGGAGGTCTTCGGTAAGGGTCTCCAGCCTCTCCGATTCCGCTACGATCACTCCCAGGTATTCGCCCGTCATCGCACTGTCGTCTTCCCCGCGCTGCGCTGCGCTCCGCTCCAGGAGGTACTGGGCGAATCCCTTGATGCTCCCGAGGGGGTTCCGTATCTCATGGGCCAGGACCGACGACATCTCCCCCAGGAGCGCAAGGCGCTCCCTTTCCGCCATTGTCTTCTTCAGCTCTTCGGAACGCTTCACCGCCCTCATGAGGAAATACCCCATGATCCACAGGAGCATGATGACCGCAAGGATGCTCGCCGCCTGGAGCTGCGCACGCCGCACCGCCCTCTCCGCGGGATAGGGATGGAGAGCCAGCCGGAGGATTCTCTCGTCCGCCCGGATATGTACAGGGAAGTTCAGAACGAAGACCCGCTCTCCCGTCCCCAGGGTCGTATAGCCGAACACCGGCATGCCGCTCGCTGCCACCGAGGTGATGGCAGGGTCTTCAATCCTCCTGCCGATGAGGTGCTCATTGGAGTGGAGGAGAGTGGTCCCGCTCCCGTCGTAGAGGGCGAGAAAGGCGATTCTCTCCCAGCGGCCCCCGGTGACGATGTCCCTGAAAAGATTTCCGGCAGCGGCATCCCGGGAAAGATCCCTGTTTTTCAGCGATGCCTCGAGGCTCACCGCAATGCCCAGTGCCTGGAACTTCAGTGAGTCCTCTGTCGCGCCGACAAAGTGCCGGTACTGCAGAAGGGTGCCGGTCACGGCAACGACAGTGGCGGCAATCAGAATAACGAACAGGGAGAGGGGGCCTCTCTTCGGGTCTGTGTCCTTCTTCCCGGGCATACCTGATTATACACCTTTCGTCGCGGGGAGGGCGGGAAGCGCGGTCCGGGGGAAAAACGCCCTCCCGTCCGCCTCGATGCAGGTTACCGCGCAGACTCGGACAGGTACAGAACCAGCGCGACGGATACGATGGCAGCAGTCTCGGCGCGGAGGATGCGCTTTCCGAGGGTCGTCCTTACCAGTCCCCGCGTCTCCTCACGCTCCACCTCCTCCCTGCTGAAACCCCCTTCAGGGCCGATGAAAAGAGAGAGCAGGGCAGGGGACGCAGGACCGGCTTCCGCACGCCCGGCTTCGGCGTCGTGCCTTCCCGCCTCCGCGAGCGCCTCGTGCAGGGGCATTCCCCCCTGCTCCCAGAAAATGAGTCCCCTTGTGTTTCTTTCCTCCCCGGCACCCGACAGCTCCACCGGCTCGCGGATGAGGGGAACCACCGCCCTGCCGCATTGCTCCGCGGCCTCTTCGGCGATCCTCCGCCACCGCTCCACCTTCCGCGTCTCTTTCACCAGGCAGCGCTCGGAGATGACCGGAATTATCTCCCGTATCCCCAACTCCGTCGTCTTCTGAATCACCAGGTCCATTTTTTCGCCCTTCAAAATTCCCTGAAAGAGCGCAAGAGGAACAGAAGGTTCTGTGTCCAGAGGGGTCTCTCCGGTAATGTCGAGGGCAACCACCCCTTTCGACAGGCAGGAAACCACCGCCGCATATGCTTTTCCCCTGCCGTCGATGATGGTGACGGCATCTCCCGGCTTGGTTCTGAGCACGGAGGAGAGATAACGGGACTTCTCGGCGGAGAGGGCTATCCCCCTCTTTTTCGCAATGTCTTCGGGTGGGACAAATATGGTCATGAACGCAGGACCTGGTACACTGTCACTCTTGAATGTACGGTTTCACTGCTTGCCTGGCGTAACCCCTCCCTGCCTCCCCTTACCCTAAGGGGAGGGGTGGATTCCCCGCCTTTCCGAGGGGGAGATCCATGTTCCCTCTCTTACTAAGGAGTTCATAAATAAGAACTCACACATGTCATTCCCGCAAGCAAAGCGCGTCGGGAATCCTTCTGAAAACAAAGAAAGATTCCGGTCAAGCCGGAATGACAGACGAGGACAGGATGTGGCTTTACTTATGACCTCCTTAGTAATTCCCCCTCTTAGGGTAAGAGGGGGTGAGGGGGTGTTAGCCGATAGTGCTTCCCTCACCCTACATCGAAAACAGGTCTTTCAGCTTGCCCTTGAAGCCCTTTACCGATTCGTCCAGCACTTCCCCGCCCTCGATGGCGAATTCCACCAGCAGCTCTTTTTGCCGGGCGGTGAGCTTCTTCGGCACATCGATGTAGACGCTGACGACCTGGTCCCCCCGGTGGTGGCTTCCCAGTCTCGGCACTCCCTTGTTCTTGATGTGAAAGGACTTTCCCGAGGGGGTGCCTGCAGGGATCTTGAGCGCAGAGGAACCATCAAGCGTCGGCACCTCCACTTCTCCTCCGAAGACAGCCTTGGCAAAGGAGATGGGGAATTGGCAATAGATATCCATGCCCTCACGTTTGAAAACGGGATGCTCCTCCACCCCAAGCACCACGTACAGGTCTCCGGGAGGGCCGCCGTAGCTCCCGAAATCCCCCTCCCCGGACAACCGCAGCCGTGAACCGCTGTCCACCCCCGCCGGGATCCTGACCGAGATCTCCTTCTGGATCTTTACCTTGCTGTTGCCCTTGCAGACAGTACAGGGGTTGGTGATGATCCTCCCGGTACCCTGGCACTTCCCGCAGGTCTTGGAGACACTGAAGAAACCCTGCTGGAAGCGTATGTGCCCCGTGCCCTTGCATTGCGAGCAGGTGACGGGAGGCTTCCCCGGCTCGGCGCCCGAGCCGCTGCATACTTCGCATGTCTGCCAGCGGGGGATCTTGAGGTTTTTCTCGGTGCCGAAGGCAGCCTCTTCGAGGGTCACGGCCAGGTTGTACCGCAGATCCGCCCCCTTGGTGGCCCGCGCCTTTCCCGCTCCGCTGAAGGCGCCGAAAAAGTCGTCGAAGATATTTTCGAAGATATCGTTGAAACCGCCGGCGCCGAAACCGCCGAACCCCGCGCCGGCGCCTGCCGCTGCGCCGAAGCCTTCCGTGGTGCCGTACCGGTCGTAGTGAGAGCGCCTCTCCGCATCGCTCAGGCAGGTATAGGCTTCGTTGATTTCCTTGAACTTCTCCTCCGCCTCCTTGTCCCCCTGGTTCCTGTCGGGGTGATACTTCAGAGCGAGCTGGCGGAATGCTTTTTTTAGTTCCTCCGGGGCGGCATCCCTGCCTACTCCCAGGAGAGTGTAGTAGTCTTTCATCCTGCTATTATACTCCATCCTTTATGGGCAAACGCCGAAATCCGGGCGCACCTTTCGAAAAGTTCAAATCTGCAAAACAAATCCCAAGCTCTGCCGCCTCCGAAGCCTGGGA
>JADLDZ010000061.1 GCA_020846375.1 Nitrospirales bacterium
TCCCCCGAGGTGGTGTCGTGGTTCGGCGTACGGTACCTGTCGCTCCTCGGAAGGGCGGGCCTCCTCCCCTGCGCAAAGCACTTTCCGGGACACGGGGATACCGCAGTGGATTCCCATATCGCCCTTCCCGTCATCGGCACGTCCCGCACCGACCTGATGGCGGCGGACATCCTGCCTTTCCGGCGGGCGATAGAGGCGGGAGCCGGCAGCATCATGATAGGCCACCTCACTCTTCCCTCCCTTGACGCGAGACCCGCGAGCCTTTCACGGAAAGTCATCACCGGGCTGTTGAGGGAGGAACTGGGGTTCGACGGCCTGGTGCTCACCGATGCATTGAATATGAACGCGCTGCAGGATTTCGGCAAGGTGCCGGTGGAGTGCCTCAACGCCGGGGCCGATATCCTGCTGCACCCCTCCGATGCGGAGGACGCGGTGCGGCAGCTCCGTGAAGCGGTGGCGGCCGGGGAACTGGCGGAGGAGACGATCGCGACGGCAGTGGCCCGTATCCTGAAAGCGAAGGCAGGGCTCCCTTTCCCTGACAGCATCCCGGCCGCCAGCCCGAATAGTCCCCCGGATTTCAGCATGCACCGGGGGCTTTCCTCCGCTTTGGTGGAAAGGTCTGTCACCCTCGTGAAGCATGCCCCCGGTCTCCTGCCCGTTGCCGATGACGACATAACGGTGCTCCTTGCCGGCGAGCGCGCTTTCCATGAGACTACGCCGCTGCGCCGTCACTTCAGGAATGTTGTGCCCCTTCACGCCGCAGGCGACCTGTCGGGGAAAAAAGCGGTCTTCGCCCTGTTCACCAGCGTCGCGGCATGGAGGGGCAGTTCGGGAATCGAGGCCGGAGAAAGGGACAGGATACTTGCCCTTCTGCACGAGGCGGGACCGTCCGTGGTGGTTTCCTTCGGGAGCCCCTATGTTTTGCGTTATTTCGAGGAAGCCGCCCTTCTTGTTGCCGCATACGAGGCGACGCTTCCCGCACAGGAGGCGGCGATACTCTGTCTGAAGGGAGAGCGGAATTTCCGGGGGAGGCTGCCTGTCGATCCCTCCCTTTTCCCGGGGAACAAGGGGAAATGAGCCCTGATCTTTCTCCGTATCTCCAGATATTCCGCAGCCGCCGCATCTCCACCATTCTTCTGCTCGGCTTCTCCTCGGGATTGCCCCTTGCCCTTACCGGCGGGACGCTGCAGGCGTGGATGGCGGTGGCAGGGGTGGATTTGCGGACTATCGGTATTTTCGCCCTGGCCGGACTGCCCTATACTCTCAAGTTCCTCTGGTCTCCCCTCATGGACCGCTTTGTCCCCCCCGGGCTCGCCCGGCTCGGGAGGCGGCGGGGATGGATCGCCCTGACCCAGATAGGACTGATGGCCGGCATTGCCGCCATGGGGCTCAACTCACCGGCAACCGCCCCCTGGCTCATGGGAAGCCTTGCCGTTCTGGTGGCCTTTTCCTCCGCCTCACAGGATATCGTCATCGATGCGTACCGGACCGATGTGCTGCGCGAGAAGGAGCGCGGCGTGGGAGCCGCCGTTTTCGTGATGGGGTATCGTAGTGCAATGCTGGTGTCCGGGGCGGTGGCACTGGTCCTTTCCGACCGCATCGGATGGCAGAATACCTATCTGTTGATGGCGGTTTTGATGACCATCGGGGTGCTCTCCTCCCTCGCGGGTCCTGAACCGGAAGCAGGGGTATCTCCTCCCGGCAGCCTCCGTGAGGCGGTGGGGGGGCCCCTTCGTGATTTCTTCTCCCGGCGCGCCGCCGGCGTTCTTCTCCTGCTCATTGTCCTTTACAAGCTGGGGGATGCCTATGCCGGGACCATGACCACGGCTTTTCTGATCAGGGGAGTCGGATTTACCGCCACGGATGTGGGCACGATCAACAAGGGGTTGGGGCTCGCCTCCCTCATCATCGGGGCGATGTTCGGGGGGACCCTCATGGTGCGCCTCGGCCTGTACCGCTCCCTCCTGCTTTTCGGCCTGCTCCAGGCGGTGTCCAACCTCTCCTTCATGGTCCTTGCATGGACAGGGAAAAGCTACCCGGTGATGATCTTTGCCGTCGCCTTCGAGAATCTCTGCGGCGGAATGGGCACAGCCGCCTTCGTGTCTCTCCTCATGTCCCTCTGCAACCGGCGCTACAGTGCTACACAGTACGCGCTCCTGTCTTCCCTGTCCGCCCTGGGGAGGACCGTCATCGCCCCTTCCTCCGGCTTCCTGGTGGAGTTCATCGGATGGGCTCCGTTCTTTTTTATCACCACCCTTGCCGCTCTGCCCGGGATAGGGATGCTGTGGCGGCTCCGTGCTGAAATCGCCTCTCTGAAACACGATACGGAATAAGGTGGAAAAAAGGTGACATCAGGCACATTACCGTATATAATTGGATAACACATAATAATTTCATAACGTGGAAGGACTCGGTACTCCGTATGGTCACCACAACCTACATTATGGAACGGATCGAAAGCAAGAAACACGATTACCGGCAGTACGACTTCACTCCCGCGGAAAACAACGCCATCATGACATTCTTCGACCTGGCGCAGGAGTTCGACAGCATCGACGACTTCTATTCCCTCTGTGTCGGCATCCCCA
>JADLDZ010000062.1 GCA_020846375.1 Nitrospirales bacterium
CGAGCTTTTTTAGAGAGCGGCTACCGCGTCGTGCTCCATTACCACTCCTCCGGAGCCTCTCTCCCGGGCCTCATCGGGGCGATGGAGGGCAGGGTGCTGCCGCTGAAGGCGGATGTGCGGAGCTCCGGTGAGGTGGCCGCCATGGCGCAGGAGGTATTCCGGAGGTGGGGGAGAGTGGATGTCCTGGTAAACAATGCGGGAATCGTCCGGGACTCTCTCCTCGTGCGCCAGAGAGAGGAGGAGTGGGATGCCGTGCTGGCGGTCAATTGCAAAGGGGCATTCAATACGATACGGGCATTCGCCCCGCTCATGACGGAAGGGGGGCATATCGTAAATATCTCCTCGTATTCCGGACTCAAGGGAAAGGAGGGCCAGGCGGCTTACAGTGCCTCCAAGGCCGCACTGCTGGGGCTCACGAAGACGGCTGCCGTCGAGCTTGCCGGAAGGGGGATCCAGGTCAATGCGGTGCTGCCCGGCTATCTGCCCACCGCCATGGGGAGCGGGGCGGCGGGGGCTATGGAAAAGGCGCGGGAGGACAGTCTCCTCCATGTCCTTTCCGACCCGGAAGAGGCGGCCCGGTTCATTGTCCATATCGCGGGGATGCGCACCCTCACCGGGCAGGTCTTCTGCCTGGATACCCGCATCGTCTGAGACACGTCTCAGTTCATACCGCTGTACGCGAATCGTGGTACAATCTCCCTATGAGTACCTCGTATCTCGGAAGGCTGGAATATTCCGATCCCCTTTATGAGATCCTCCTCACACGGGTATGCCCCGGAGTGAAGGACCCCTGTTTTCTTGTGAGCAGGACCTCCTCCCGACGCGTCTACAAGTATACGGAGGAAAAGAGCGGAGCTGCCGTTATCGGGAAGTTCTTCCGTCCCGACGACCCGCGGCAGGAGAAGGTGATGCGGCTGAAGGGGGAGTATGACAACCTGGTGAGGATACGGGAGTATGGCTTCGATTCCTCCCCCCACTATGTTGTCCGCCCCCTCACCCGTGAAGAGAGTATCGGGCTCGCTCTTGTGGAGGAATTCATCCCGGGAAAGAGCCTGGATCATATCCTGCAGAAGGCTATTTTCCACGGGAAAACGGAGGCGCTGAAGGAGAGGCTGTCCTCTCTCGCCTGCTTCCTCCGCCTGCTGCATGGAAAGACGGAGAAGAAGATGCGGGTGGACCTGGAGCCGGTGCAGAAGTATTTCCGGAAGGTGGTCGATACGCTGTATACGCAGAGGGTGATCCAGCAGGGGGACAGGGAGCGCTTCCTCCGGCTCATGGACATATGGCTGAGCAGGGAGATCATGCAGAAGACGAAGAGGGTGACGGTCCACGGCGACGCCACTCCGACGAACTTCCTCTTCAGGGGGGAGAGAGAAGTGGTTGCCATAGACCTCGAAAGGATGCAGGACAGTGACAGGGCATACGATGTGAGCATGATCTGCGGAGAGCTGAAGCACGCCTTCCTGTGGAGGACGGGAAATCCCCATGCCGCGGAGTATTTCATACGTCATTTTATCGCCGCATACTGCTGCCGTTCCGGGGAAACGGCGGGAGCCTTCCGGGAGATCACCCTGCGGAATCCTTTTTACATGGCGCTGACGGAGCTGAGGATCGCCCGGAACAGCTACCTCGGCGGGTGGTACCGGAAGAGGCTTGCGGCCGAAGCCCTCGAGTGCCTGCGCGGAGGGCTTGCCCTCGTATGAGAAAGGCGCTTCTCTTCGATCTGTACGGGACACTTATCGATATTAAAACGGACGAGGGGGACATGCGGGTGTATGAGACCCTCGCGCGGTACCTTGCATACCATTCCGTTGTCGTATCAGCCGAAGAGCTCAAACGGGCGTACGGGGGGGAAGCGGAGGAGAAGCTGCGGCGCAGCGGGGAAGCCTCTCCCGATATCGACGTCTACGAGGTCTTCTCCATGCTCCTGCGCCGTTTCGGTTCGGGGGAGTATCCGGAGTGCGTGGTGAGAGACACCGCATTGCTCTTCCGGTCGCTGACCATCCGGCACTTCGGGCTTTTCGAGGGGGTGCACGAGGTGCTTGCCCGCCTTGCGGGGAAGTATGCCGTCGCTCTCGTTTCCGATGCCCAGTGGACCTTTACCGAACCCGAGATCGCGATGCTGGGACTGGACCGCTACTTCGCTTTCACGGTGCTGTCTTCACGCTTCGGCTTCAGAAAACCCGATACGCGCCTCTTTACGTTCGCGATGGAGCGGCTTGGGGTTCCTCCGGACAGGTCGGTGTACATCGGGGATAATCCGGCGAGGGACATGGTGGGAGCAAAAAGAGCGGGGATGGCCTGCGTCCTCTTCAGATCGGACTGCACCTCTCTCAACGGGTTCTCCCCTGACGGGCGTTTCCGCCACTATGCGGAACTGGAGGAGGTTCTCCGTGGGATCGAATAGGGGAAGAAGGGGGATTTTTGTGACCGGCACCGATACCGGGGTGGGGAAGACAATGGTATCCGCTGCACTGCTCCTCGGTTTGAAGAGGCGCGGCAGGAGAGTCGGCGCCATGAAGCCGGTGGAGACCGGCTGTCCGGCCGGTGGGGGGGGGCTGGTGCCTGCAGACGGGGTGTTCCTCCGGGAAACGGCGGGGATGGACGACTCCCTCGATCTCGTTGCTCCCTCCCGGTTCGCTCTGCCGCTTGCCCCCATGGTTGCTGCGGAGCAGGAAGGGGCGCCCGTCGATCTCGACTCTGTCATGGACGCCTACCGGAGGCTCTCGTGGAAGTACGACTTCCTCGTAGTGGAGGGCGCAGGGGGGTTGCTGGTGCCGCTTTGCTGCGGCGCCGCCACACGGCCTCCTCCGGCACTCCACCGCCCCTCTCCCTACTTCATACGCGACCTGATCAAGGAAATGGGGCTGCCTGCCGTGGTGGTGGCGCAGCCGGCACTCGGGACCATCAACCATACGCTGCTCACTGTCGAACATGCCCGCAAAGAGGGCATTACGGTCCTCGGCATCATCATCAATCAGTGCGATCCTCCGGGGGGGACCATTGCAGAAAAGACGAACCCCGATGTGCTGCGGAGGCTCTGCCCCGTTCCGGTACTGGGGGTACTCCCGTATAACGCATCCCCCTCGCCGGAAACCATAGGAGAGGCTGCGGTGCGCTACATCGATTTCAGCCTCTTCTGACGCTGCCTCCGCGCCTCCTCCCTGCGTATCCGGTATTCACTGTATTCACCACTTGACAAAGGATAAACATCTGGTACCATTGAAAGTAGCAGGTTTGTTTCTCAATGAATTCAGTACGTCCGGCCTCCTATTAGCCGTCTTCATGGAAAACACCCTTGCTGCTCCGGCGTACCGGGACGCCATGTCCCTCTCCTCTCACCCTCCCTTTTCGGAGAGAGCGCTTGCTCTCTCCCTTTTTTTGTTGCGGACAGGCTCCGTGAGGACGGGAGAGGGAGCGGACCCACCCGGCATCGTGCAGCCGGCTGGAGCAGGCGGACTTCTATGATACGCTCTTACTGTACGGTCACTACGGATGCGCGTCGGGAAACAGGGGACGGTCAGGGGACGACAGGATTGTTTCTGTTGTCGATCTTGATAATCTTCGGGGTGAAGCCCTCGATTTCCCGTTCCGACAGATAGCAGTACGAGAAGATGATGATCCTGTCCCCTACCATCCCTTTCCGGGCAGTGGGGCCGTTGAGACAGAACTGGCGGGAACCGTGAGGCCCTGGTATGACATAGGTCTCGAAGCGTTCCCCGTTGTTCACATTGCTGATCATCACCTGTTCGTAGGGAAGGATCCCCGCCATCTCCATGATCTCGCTATCGATGGTGATGCTCCCCTCGTAGGCGAGGTTTGCCTCTGTCACGGTGGCCATGTGTATTTTTGACTGCAAAAAGCATCTCAGCATAATCGTGTCTCTATTCTATGATTTTTGGAACCCTGTAAAATTTTCCGGTCGAATCAGGGGTGTTCCGGAGTACTTCCTCACGGGGAAGGGAGGGCGACGGCAGGTCATCCCTCATGACATTCTGCAGGGGGAGGACATGGGAGGTGGGTTCGACGCCTCCGGCGTCGAGCCTGTTCAACTGCTCGATGTACTCGACGATGGTGCTCAACTGGCTGCTGAAAGTATCCAGATCCTCTTCGGACACCTGGAGCCGTGAGAGCGTGGCGATATGGCGTACGTCCTCTCTGTTTATTTTCATTTCCCGGTACACTCCGCAATTAAAGAAAAATTATAAAGGGAAACAGCGGAAACTTGCAAGCAAGGAGCTCCCCTTCCTCTTTCCCTAGATCCTTTCGAGATTCGCGTGCCTGGCGGAAAGGCGCTTCAGACCGACGCTCGGGAAATTCACCGTCACCTTCGTGTCCTCCCCGTCTCCGCAGCAATCACGTATCACCCCGATGCCCCAGGCGGGATGCCTGACCTTGCTCCCCACTACGTACTGGGGGGAGGCATGCGCGGCGGCCACCTTGACCGGCCGGGCCGGGGCTTTCTGGGATATCTCCTTTTCCATGCACTGGCAGCACTCCTTCGGGATATCGACGAGGAAACGGGAAGGCTCCTGTTCCTGGAAACGGGAGTAGAGCTTTCTTCTCCTCGACCCCGTCAGGCAGAGGATCTCCTTTGCCCTCGTCATGCCCACATAGAAGAGCCTTCTCTCTTCCTGCATCTCCGCCGGATCGTCAATAGCCTTGAAGTAGGGGAGAATGCCCTCTTCGAGTCCGATGATGAAAATAACCGGAAATTCAAGGCCCTTGGCGCTGTGCAGGGTCATAAGGGACACGGCTGATTTCTTTGCGGAGTTGTTGCCGGCAGAGGCGGAAGCGAGAGCCACCCTCTCGGCGAAGTCTTTTACGGAAAGGCCTTCCGTGGAGGATATCAGCTCCATGATGTTCTGCAGCCTTTCCTCCTCGATGTCTTCGATGTACCCGGTCCTCTCCACAATATCCTTCAGCATATCAGCGGCATTTTTGTACGGCGCAGCGGATAGGGCGTTCACGGTCTTTGCAAACTCCTGCAGCTTTTCCTTGAGGGTTGTCGCTACATTGTTCGCCTTGAGCAGGGAGTTGATGGAGGCGAAAAGACTGAGGGAGTGCTTTTTCGCCTCCTGTTCTACCTTCGTCAGGGTGGAAGCCCCGATCCCCCGCGGAGGACTGTTGATGATCCTGCGCAGGCTGACGTTGTCGTCATGGTTCAGGGCGAGCCTCATGTAGGAGAGGATGTCTTTTATCTCCCTGCGGTGGTAGAAGCTTATCCCGCTTATCACATTATAGGGAATGCCCCCTTCCCGGAGGGCGTCCTCGACGGCTCTGGCCTGGAGGTTTACGCGGTACAGAATGGCAAAGTTACTGTATTCATAATTATTCTTCAGGTAGAGATCCTTGATGCCGCGTGCGACATACTTTGCCTCCTCATCCTCGGAATTGAGCCTGCAATAATACACCTTCTCTCCGCATCCCCTGTCGGTCCAGAGCTCTTTCGGCTTCCGGTACGGGTTTCGTGCGATAACGGCGCCGGATACGTTGAGGATATTCTGCGTAGAGCGGTAGTTCTGCTCCAGCTTGATGACCTTCGCCTCGGGGAAGTCTTTTTCGAAATTAAGGATATTGCTGACGTCCGCTCCCCTGAATTTATAGATGCTCTGATCATCGTCTCCCACCGCACAGAGGTTCCGGTGCGAGGAGGACAGGAGTTGGAGCAGCCTGTATTGAGCAGGATTCGTATCCTGGAACTCATCCACGAGGAGGTAGGGAAACAACCCCATGTATTTATCGAGTATCTTCGGGTGCTCACTGAAGAGCCTGACGGTGAGCATGATGAGGTCATCGAAATCGAGGGCATTGCATCGCTTCAATTCGTCCTGGTATTTGAGATACACCCTGCCCAGCTTCTCGTCGAAGCTGAAACCGTCTCCCTGCGAGAGGAATTCTTCAGGGGAGATCAGTGATGCCTTCAGGATGCTGATCCGGGAAGCAACGCCCTTGTAGAGCGCCTCGTACATGCTGAATTCCTTGAGGATGTGACGCACGAGATTGCATTGGTCATCCTCATCATAGATGGAAAAATCGGCTTTGAATCCAATGGCTTTTATTTCCCTGCGCAGGATCTTGTTGCATTGGGAATGGAAGGTTCCGATCCAGGCGTGCCTGATCTCTCCCTCGATGAAACGGGCGATGCGCTCTCTCATCTCGTCTGCGGCTTTGTTGGTGAAGGTGACGGTAAAAATGGAAAGCGGGGACAGGTTCTTCTTTTTGGTGAGATAGGCAAACTTCTGGGTGATCACCCGTGTCTTGCCGCTCCCTGCACCCGCCAGAACGAGAAGGGGACCCTTCGTGTGAAGAATTGCCTCCCGCTGCTGGGGATTGAGATCCTCTAATAAGACTTCCTTTGCCATTTTGTCTCCTTCGATTATAACATATTACGGCCGATTCGACTGCCCAACTACCGGGAAAAACAGAATAATGCACACGTACGGACACGCACCCCTCTCCTCCCTATGCCCCCTCCGCTCCGACCTCCCCGCCGCCTCTATTCAACCGTGAAACTCTTCGCGAGGTTCCTCGGCTGATCCACATCACACCCTCTCAGGACCGCAATATGATAGGCGATGAGCTGCAGCGGGATCGTCAGGAAGATGGTATTCAGGTAGCTGTTGCTGTCCCTGACGAGGAGGGAGTATTTCGCAAGGCGCCGCACCTCCTCGCTCTCCCTGGTCGAGAGTGCGATGATGGTGCCTCCCCGGCTTTTTACCTCCTCCATATTGGAGATTACCTTTTCGAAGAGCTTTCCGGAAGGGGCAAGGACTACAACGGGGAGATCCTCGTCGATGAGGGCGATGGGGCCGTGCTTCATCTCTCCCGCGGCGTATCCTTCGGCATGGATATAGGAGATTTCCTTCAGTTTCAGGGCGCCCTCGAGGGCGATAGGGTAACAGATGCCCCTCCCGAGGTAAAGGAAGTCCTTTGTCTTGCAGAGATCCCGCGCGATCATGCCGATCTCGCTGTCCATGCCCAGCACCTCCTCCACTTTTGCGGGCAGGTGAAGCAGGTCTTCGATAAGGCGTGACGCGGTCTCCCCGGAAAGGACATCCCGGCTTTTCCCCAGGGCGATTGCGAGGAGATAGAGGGCTACGATCTGGGTGGTAAAGGCCTTGGTGGAGGCGACACCGATTTCAGGGCCCGAATGGGTGTGAAAGACAAAGTCCGATTCCCGGGAGGCGGTGCTGCCGATCACATTGCAGATGCTCAGGACCTTTGCGCCGAGCCGCTTCATCTCCCGCGAGGCGGCGAGAGTATCCGCCGTTTCCCCCGACTGGGTAATAGCGACAAAGAGGGTGGAGGGGGTGATGATCGGGTTCCGGTAGCGGAATTCGGAGGCGATGTCCACTTCAACGGGGATCCTCGCCATCTCCTCGATCATGTATTTCCCCACCATCGCGGCATGGTAGGAGGTCCCGCAGGCAACGATGAAAACCCTGTCGATATTCCGGATCGCCCCGGGGGTAAGGCCGAACTCCTCGATGGCCACCTCTCCCTTTTCGGGAAAGACCCTGCCCCGTATGGTATCCGCGATGGCCCTCGGCTGTTCATAGATCTCTTTCAGCATGAAATGGCGGTAGCCGCCCTTTTCCGCCATGGAGGGGCTCCAGGAAATGGTCGAAACGGTCTTGTTCAGGGCTTTTCCCTCCAGGTCGGTGATGATGACGCCGTCCCGGTGCAGGACAGCCATCTCGTTGTTGTCGAGGAAGATGACCTCTTTCGAGCGGCTGAGGAAGGCGGGAATATCGGAAGCAAGGAAGTATTCCCCCTCGCCCAGTCCGATGACGAGGGGACTCTCCTTCCTCACCGCAACGATCTTGTCCGGCTCTTGCTCATTGATGACGGCAAAGGCATAGGCGCCCTGCACTTCCCCCATCGCGGCCCTGACGGCCTCCTCCAGGGGCCGCCCGGATGCGTAGCGGCGTATCAGATGGCAAAGCACTTCGGTGTCGGTGTCTGAAGTGAAAGTGAAACCCTCCTCCTGGAGGCGGTGCTTGAGCATTACATAATTTTCGATGATCCCGTTATGGACCACCACGATCCCGCCGGAGCGATGGGGATGGGCATTCCTGTCCGAGGGCTTGCCGTGGGTCGCCCAGCGTGTGTGGCCGATGGCAAGGGTGCTTGTGGTCTCCAGACCGCTGACTATGTCCTCCAGGGAGCTTATCTTGCCTTTGCATCTCTGGACCTCGATGGCGGCGCTCCCGTTGAAAAAGGCGATGCCGGCGGAATCATACCCCCTGTATTCGAGGCGCTTCAGCCCGTCCATCACGATGGGTATCGCGTTGTGGCAGCCTATGTATCCGATTATTCCGCACATATCTCACTCCTCCTTCTTCCGGCCCCGGGCCGCTGTCCTGCCGGAGCCTTTCCGGTTCCCGTTCCGCAAGGGCTTCTGCGCGGAGTCTCTTTCCTGTCTCCGCAGCGCCCAGTTTTCGATATGGTGCTGTGCCGTCCTGCTGAGGGCGAGGGAGAGGGAGGGCACCTCCCTGGTGATGGTGGACCCCGCTCCCACGTACGCTCCCCTTCCCACCCTGACCGGCGCCACAAGCTGCGTATCGCTGCCGATGAACACCCCGTCCTCGATGATGGTCTTGTGCTTCTTCCGTCCATCGTAGTTGCAGGTGATGGTGCCCGCCCCGATGTTCACCCCATTGCCGATTTCCGCATCGCCGAGGTAGCTGAGGTGGGACGCCTTGGTGCCTTCCCCGATAACGGACTGCTTGATCTCCACGAAATTCCCTATTTTCGCTGAGGGTCCGATGACGGAGCCCGGTCTCAGGTGAGCGAAGGGCCCCACTCCCGCCCTGTCCCTTACGACCGACGACTCAATGAGGGTGGAATCCTTGATAACCACCCCGTTCCCGAGGACGCTGTCGATGATCCGGGAGTTGGGGTAGAGCACGCATCCGCTGCCGATGACCGTTCTCCCCTCGATGTGGACATTGGGATAGATGATCGTGTCCTCCCCGATCTCGACGCCGGGGTGGATGAAAACGGAATTCTTGTCCATGAAGGTGATTCCCTTGCCGGACAGCCGGGCAAGGACTCTGTCCCTGAGATACAAGCCCGCCCGGTAGAGGTCGTCCCGTGTGTTGATCCCGGTGAGCTCCGTTTCGTTCCCCAGGGGATGGGCGCCCACGCGGAAGCCTTTCCCTGCCGCGATATGGACCAGGTCGGTCAGGTAATACTCACCCTTGCCCTCATTGAGCCGTATTTCCCCCAGGAGCTTCGCCAGGGGTGCTTCGAGGGCATAGACCCCGCTGTTCACTTCCTTTATTTTCTTCTGTTCCGCGTCGGCATCCCTGTCCTCGATGATGGCCGCAACCGTGGACCCCTTCCTGATGATCCGCCCGTAGGCATGGGGGTCCCCCGCGATGAAGGAAAGGACGGAGATATCCTCTTTCCTGCGCCGATGGAGACGGAGAAACTCGTGGAGCGTCTCCGCGGTGAGGAGGGGCGTATCTCCGCTCACCACCAGGAGGGTGCCCTCGAATTTCTTCAGCACACGGACTGCCGCCTTGCAGGCGTCTCCGGTTCCCCTTGGCTCCTTCTGCACGGCGAAGCTCACCGGGAGATCCTTGAGTGCATGCCGTATTCCTTCGTTTTCGGGCCCCACCACCACAACGGAAGAGGCGGGCTTCAGGAACTGCAGCGTCTCGATCACCTGCTGCACCATGGGCTTTCCCCCCACGGGGTGGAGGACCTTGGGAAGCGCCGATTTCATCCGGGTGCCCAGACCCGCTGCAAGGACTACTGTTGCCAGTTTCATGCTATGCGCTCCTTTTTGCCGCGGGCTCGCTCCCGGGAGGCTGCAGGAGAGGGTCACGCGATTCCGTTATTCGCGAAGGCGCAGCAATGCCTCCGGACAGGATGATCCTGATACCCTCCTCAATGGGGATATCGGTATAGATGATGTCGGCATCGTCAAGGAGGACCACCTCGCCGAGATACAGATGGTTGGTGGGGATGTAGATGGCCCGCAGGCAGGACTCGTCGTTCCTACAGCGTATTACGCACTCCTTTGTCAGAAAGCCGAAGGCGTATGCCCCGGACCGGGGGTACTCCACAATGACGAATTTCTTGAAGGAGCTGTTGTTTTCGGGGGAGAAGGCGTCCACCAACTGTTTGATGGCGATATAAATGCTCTTGAAGACCGGGATATGCAGGAAGATCCTCTCCACAGAGCCCAGCATCCTTTTCCCGAATACGTTCGTCGAGATGATGCCGATGAGAAAGACGCTGACGATTGCGGCAATGAACCCCAACCCTGCCGTATGGTGGCCGAGAAAGGCGTCGAAAAAAGGGCTCAGGATGCCGTCGACGAATTTGAAAAGACTCACGAGGACGAGAACGGTAAAAACA
>JADLDZ010000063.1 GCA_020846375.1 Nitrospirales bacterium
TTCGATCTCTCCTGTATCGATCAGTGCGGTCTGGAGATCGAATTGACCGACCGGGGAATGATCTGTGTCCAGCATGACAAGACATCCACCTCGGTCCCGGGGCTTTTTGTGGCAGGGGACCTCGCCTATGGTCCGAGGCTGGTGATCGACGCGGTGGCGAGCGGAAAAAAGGCGGCGCTGAAGATCCACGAGTACCTGAGTGGAACAACGCTGCACCTGCATTCAACGGAGGCGCACCGTGAGCTTCCGGACAACATCGTACCGCTTGGAAAAGATTACGAAAAGATTGCAAGGCAGGATGTGCCCGCGGCGCCGGTGAAGGAGAGGGTGCAGAATGTCTTCCAGGTGGTGGAAAAGGGTTTCGAGCAGGGGATGGCGCAGGAGCAGGGCGACAGGTGCCTGAACTGCGCGGTAAACACCATCTTCGACGGCGAAAAGTGCATCCTCTGCGGAGGGTGCGCCGATGTCTGTCCTGAATACTGCCTCCGGCTCGTGAGTCTCGAAAATATCAAGGGGGATGAGATTCTGGCATCCCTTTACCGGAACAGATATGGAAGGGACCCTCTCGGCGCCGGCTCCGCAATCATAAAAGACGAGGACAGGTGCATCAGGTGCGGCCTCTGTGCAAAGCGGTGTCCTGTCGATGCAATCACTATGGAAAGGCTCTTGTTTAAGGAGGTATTGTTACGTGAGCAGCGAGACTAAAGGAAAACCAGAAGTATCGAGGCGTGATTTTCTCGGGTTGGCGTCCATGGGCGCGGCAGTCCTCTCCTCATTCACCCTGCTGGCCGGGATTTTCAGGATGTCGAAAGCGAATGTGCGGTATGAGGAAGCGACGCGCTTCAAAATCGGAATGCCCGACAGCTTCCCGGTGGGTACCGTGAAAAAGCTGGATGACAAGGGGGTCTTCATCTTCGCAAACGATGACGGCGTGCACGCCATCTCCAGCATCTGTACGCATCTCGGATGCATCGTCGCCATTTCCGAGACGGGCTTTCAGTGCCCCTGCCACGGCTCGAAGTACGACGAGAACGGCAAGGTCGTCGGGGGCCCCGCGCCGAGGAACCTTGCCTGGCTTGAGATAAGCCAGGAGGTGGACGGGAACCTCGTAGTCGATACCATGCGGGACGTCCCTGCAGGGACGAAGTTCAAAATCAATGTTTGATTCCGGTGAGGTTGATACAATGGATAATGTGAGTAAGTCGGGAACCGACAAGTTCAAAGAAAATCTGAAGTCCCTTAAGGATTCCTTTCTGGGGTCTTTTCTGCGCGGCGGGAAGCCCACGTCCGACAAATCCCGTGCCGCCGCCATATTCAACAACTTCTTTCTGCATGTCCAGGGAGTCAAGACGCATATCAATACCCTGCGGCCCACCTATACGTTCGGCCTCGGGCTCATGTCGGTCTTCCTGCTCTTCATCACCGTTGTGTCGGGAATCGTGATCATGATCTATTACAATCCGTCGATTGAGAACGCGTACAATACGGTAAAGGACATAAAGTACGTGGTCACCTCCGGGAACCTGACCAGGAACATCCATAAATGGGCAGGGGAGGGGATGATCATCTTCGTCCTGCTGCATATGGCGAGGGTCTTCTATACCGGTTCTTACAAGAGAGGCCGGGAATTCAACTGGCTCATTGGGATTGCCCTGCTCGTCGTCACTTTCGGGATCAACCTCTCGGGCTACATGCTTCCGTGGGACCAGCTTTCCTACTGGGCGCTGGTCATCGTTGCAAACATCATCCAGTCTCCCAAGGAAGTCACCGACTCTCTCGGTATCACCAAGTATTTCGATATCGGAGGGTTTTCGAAGGAGCTCTTCCTCGGCGGCCTGACAGCGGGAAAGGAATCCCTCACGAGGGTGTACCTTCTCCATATCATGCTCTTCCCCATCCTCATGTTCGTCTTCCTGGGTATTCATTTCTGGAGGATCAGGAAGGACGGGGGTCTGACGAAGCCCGACACCTTCGAGGTAAAGGCGAGCGACAGGGAGGTGCTGTCGCTTCCGGAAAAGAAGGGTGGAATTTTCACCCATAACAAGACGTACGGACTCATGGAGCTTGCCCACGGGAAAACACCGGCGGTCGACAAGGATGTGGAGAACAGCGTGCTCAGCTGGCCGAACCTGCTGATCGCCGAATTGGCTGTTTTCTTCCTGTGCATGGCAGCGGTCTTTGTCTATGCCTACTACATAGACGCTCCCCTCAAGGAGCTTGCGAATCCGCTCATTCCCGAGAACCCTGCAAAGGCTCCCTGGTACTTCCTCGGGCTCCAGGAGCTCCTTTCGTACTCCGCCTTCATGGGAGGCGTAGGGCTCCCCGGCATCGCCCTTCTGGGCCTCGCACTGATCCCGTATCTCGACAGGGAAACGGAGCATGTCGGTGTCTGGTTTGCGGGGAAGCAGGGGAAAAGGGTGGCGCTGCAGGCACTGTATGTCGGGGCGATCGTGCTTGTCGCCATGCTCGCGTTCGTCATCAACTTCGGCTGGTTCAGGTCCTGGTGGCCCAACATACCGCAGCTGTTGATCACCCTGATCAACCCGGGTAACCTCTGGGTGCTTTTCATGATCGTGTGGTCGTATCTGGTCATCAAGAAGACCGGCTCGACGCGGATGGGGGCGATAGCCCTGTTCACCCTGTTCCTGGTCAGCTTTCTCATCTTTACCTATGTCGGCACCGAGCTGAGGGGTCCGAACTGGGCCTTCTACTGGTCCAAGAGCCAATGGCCGGTACATTAATGAAATATCATCATTGCACTTCAATAAAGAGAAGGGGAGCAGCTAATGGAGAAAGATAAAATGGAGAAGGATGCAAAGGATACACAGGAATCGGAAACCCGGGAAAGGGAGCGCGTGCTGTCGAGGAGGTCTTTTCTGACCCTTGCCGCCGGAGCCGGGGCTGGTCTGGTCATTGCGGGATGCGACACGAAACTGTTCAATTTTCTCAAGCCGAAATCCGAAGAAGACTTGGGAGCCTACCCGAACAGGGACTGGGAAAAGGTATACAGGAATATCTACAAAGAGGACAGCCACTACCACTTCCTCTGTTCTCCCAATGACACGCATAACTGTCTTCTGAAGGCACATGTGAAAAACGGCGTTGTCACGCGGATAAGCCCCTCCTACCGGTACGGTGAGGCGAAGGACCTGTACGGAAATACCGCCTCGCACCGCTGGGACCCACGGGTGTGCCAGAAGGGTCTGGGCCTTGTCCGCCGCCTCTATGGCGACAGGCGCGTAAAAGGCGCCATGGTGCGCGTAGGCTTCAAGAAGTGGGTCGATGCAGGGATGCCGAGAGACCCGGGGACAGGGAAGCCGCCGAAGGAATATTTCGAAAACCGCGGTAAGGATAAATGGGTAAAGCTGCCGTGGGATGAGGCGTTCGGCCTTGCCGCAAAGGCGCTGAACAATATCTCGCGGACCTATTCCGGGCCTGCAGGAGCTGCGCTCCTTGCGAAACAGGGATACGATCCCGCCATGATCGACGCGATGAAGCAGGCGGGTACGCAGACCTTCAAAATAAGGGGCGGTATGACGGTTCTCGGGTTTACCCGGGTGTACGGCTATTACCGGCTGAGCAACATGCTTGCTCTTCTCGACGCGAAAGTCCGTGGTGTCGGTCCCGAGAAGGCGCTTGGCGGCAGGGGTCTTGACAGTTATACCTGGCATACGGACCTTCCCCCGGGACACCCCATGGTACTGGGAATGCAGACCAATGAGTTCGACCTGAACTCGGTGGAGCATGCGAAGATGGTCATCCTTCTCGGGATGAACTGGATCACCACGAAAATGCCTGATTCCCACTGGCTCACCGAGGCGAGGCTGAAGGGGACGAAAGTGGTCGCCGTTTCCGTCGAGTACCCGGCCACCGGCTGCCGTTCCGATGAAA
>JADLDZ010000064.1 GCA_020846375.1 Nitrospirales bacterium
CCTTGGAGCAGCTCCGGCAGGCAGAGCATAATTACGACCAGGCTTTCGGCGAATACAAGGTCGGCAAAGGGGATATCCTCTCCCTCGTCCAAGCCGAAAGCCTGCTGTCGAATGCACGGGAACAGCTGATCTCCTCACGCCTCAGCCGCATCCTCGCGAAGGTCCTCCTTGAAAGGACTGCAGGAATTCATATTCCGGCGGAAGAGTACCGGCGCTAAAGAATGTCCCCCACTGCCCGGCTATACGGGAAGATTCCCGCAAAATTTTTCGACAGTCTTCCCCCCGTATCCTTTTTCCCCGTGCTGCCGCTGCACCTTCTGCAATCCGTCTTCCTTTCTCCTGCACCGACTTCCTAAATTTTAGTTGCTTATCCTCTTCACTTTCTGCTTTAATACGGTTAAGAGTATACCTACCTACCCTGTCAGTGATTAGGTGGGAAATGTTGATCTCGCAAATTAGATTGTACGGGAGCCGGTGTAAGTTGCACGGTGTGCATGTCTCCCTCGCGGGAGAAAGCCTAAGTCTTCTTCAAGGCACCCACCTTTCTTCAAGAAGGGATCTAATTTCCATCTACACGGCAGGGTGGGTATTTTCATAAATAGAGAGCACCGTTTAGTGATTATCGGCACAGAATAGTGGCGCCACACCCTTTTTCCCTTATTCTTTGGTGGTAATTGTTAAAGAAGCCGGCGTGGATGTCGCAATGAAGGGTTACAGTAAAGGAACACAGGACTTGAATAAAGTGTATTGCAGCACTTATGACATACATTCGTCAAGCAGCACCTTTCCAGAAACGGCAGACCGTTTGTGTGCCTCGTCCGTCCTGTTCCTGAAAGAAAGCTGAAAAACCTGTCTTCCCTTCTTCATTGCCCTTCCATGCCACTGTTGCAGGCGCAATCATGGGGTTGCTTCGCCGTGCATGGTTGCATTCAAATAACTTTAAGGAGGGGATTCACCCATGTATAGCCTTCTGTATGTTCTTATCGCCGTCGTTGCAGGCATCGTAAGCGGTACGGTCTTCTTCGCGATCTATAAGAACACCCTGAAGTCGGAAAAAGAAGCGATAGAGAAAGAGCGGGAAAGGCTGCTCGACGATGCGCGGAGGGAAGTGGAGGCGCTGAAAAAAGAGGCGGCCATCTCCGCGAAGGACCAGGCCTACCAGGCGAAGGTCGAGGCCGAAAAAGAGATACGGGAACGGACGAGGGAGCTCAACCAGCTCGACAAGAGGGTGAGGCAGAAGGAAGAGCTGCTCGAAAAAAAGCTGGATCAACTGGAAAAGCGGGAGAATGATCTGACCAGAAAAGAGCGGGACCATCACTCACGGGAGCGCGTCCTTTCAGAAAAGGAGACTCATTTTTCCCAGATTATCAAGGAGCAACTCCTCGTGCTCGAGAAGATTTCCGGCTCCAGTCCGGACGAGGCGCGCAAGGAGTTGTTCCGGAGAGTCGAGGAAGATGCCCGCTTCGAAGCCGCAAAGCTGGCAAAAAGAATCGAGGACGAATCCAGGGAGACCGCGGAGAGGAAAGCGAAGGAAATCATCAGTTTCGCCATCCAGAGGTACTCGAGCGATTACGTAGCGGATGCCACGGTTTCTGCTGTCAGTCTCCCCAATGATGAAATGAAAGGGAGGATTATCGGCAGGGAGGGACGGAATATCAGGGCCTTCGAGGCGGCGACAGGAGTCGACCTCATTATTGATGACACCCCTGAAATGGTCACCCTCTCCGTCCATGACCCGGTGCGGCGCGAAGTAGCACGCCTTGCCCTGGAGCGGCTCATCACCGACGGGCGCATCCATCCTGCGCGCATCGAAGAAGTGGTGGAAAAGGTGAAGCGGGAAGTGGATACCACCATCAGGGAAGAAGGGGAAAAGGCGGTGTTCGATCTCGGGATCTCGGGAATGCATCCGGATCTCGTCAAGACCGTCGGACGGTTGAAATACCGCACCTCTTATGGGCAGAACATCCTGCAGCACTCGAAGGAGGTCGCCTATCTCGCCGGCATGATGGCGGGCGAGCTGGGGGTCGATATCAAACTCGCCAAGAGAGGAGGCCTGCTTCACGACATCGGCAAGGCGGTGGACCACGAGATGGAGGGCTCCCACCAGGATATCGGAGCCACTCTCGCCAAGAAATACGGAGAAAATGACAAGGTTATCAATGCCATTCTCGCTCACCACGGGGAAGTAGACCCTAGCTGCACGGAATCGGCCCTTGTGGCGGCCGGCGATGCCCTTTCGGCTGCGCGTCCCGGGGTAAGGAGGGAAAGCATTGAAAATTACCTGAAACGCCTTGAAAAGTTGGAGGAGCTCGCCATGTCCTTCAACGGCGTGGACAAGTGCTATGCGATTCAGGCGGGAAGGGAAATCAGGATTATCGTCAAGCCCGATGATGTCAACGACGAGATGTGCTCCATCGTATCCAAGGAGCTTGCCCGGAAGATCGAGGCGGAAATGTCCTACCCGGGACAGATAAAGGTGACGGTGGTACGGGAATCCCGTTACGTCGATTACGCAAAGTAAAGCCGTGGGCGAAGAAGCAAAGCGGGCAAAGCGGATCGGTTTCACGCTGCCTGTTGCATCTTGCACTCCCCTGGTGGAGAGCTTTTATATCAAACGAAAGGCAAAGTACGGCGGCTGCCGGGAATTTCTTCCTGCCCTGCAGCATGACCGTGCCCATTTTCCATGAAAGTACTGTTTATCGGCGATATCGTGGGAAAAATCGGACGGCAGGCGGTGAAGGCCCTCCTTCCCAATATCTCCAGCAGGTACAAGACAGACCTCGTGGTTGCCAACGGAGAGAACGCGGCGGGCGGCTTCGGGATCAACGAGAAAACCGCATCCGAGCTGTTTGAGAGCGGAGTCCACCTTATCACCACCGGAAATCACGTCTGGGACAAGAAGGATGCGATCCCTTATATCGCAAAGGAGGACAGGCTGCTCCGGCCCCTCAACTATCCGGAAGGGGTCCCCGGTTCGGGCAGCATCCTCTTCACTCTGCCTTCAAAAGAGACGGCGGCCGTCGTGAATGTCGCCGGCAGGGTCTTCATGGCCCCCCTTGACTGCCCTTTCAGAACCACCAAAAAAGAAGTGGAAAGATTACGGCAGCACACAGGGATCATTATCGTCGACCTTCATGCCGAAGCAACCTCCGAAAAGACGGCTTTCGGCTATTTTCTGGACGGACAGGTAAGTGCCGTTGTAGGAACACACACTCACGTGCAGACCGCTGATGAAAAGATCCTGCCGGGGGGAACCGCCTACATCACCGATGTGGGGATGACCGGCCCCTCCACCTCGGTCATCGGCATTGAGAAAGAGCAGATCGTGGAGAAATTTCTTCTTCAAATGCCCATGAAGTATGATGTGGCGGGGGGCAAAGCGGTCCTTTCCGCCGTGGTGATCGAAATCGATGAAAAGAGCGGCAGGGCGACCGGGATACAGAGATTACAGTTGACATACCCGTAAAAGAGGCGTTTGCCGCCCCGTGAACCGCAGTACAGGGACAGCGCGCTTTCTGATTCCGGAATATCGTGGCAAGGAGGGGTGGGACATGGTGCAGGCGAAGGTAAAGTGGGTGGACGGCCTCCAGTTTGTGGGGGAAGCGGCTTCGGGGCATGCCATTGTGCTGGATGCGGACAGGGAAGTGGGAGGCGGCAATACGGGAGTGAGGCCCACGGAACTGCTCCTCATCGGTCTCGGAGGGTGCAGCGGAATGGATGTCGCTTCTGTGCTCCAGAAGAAGAAGCAGAAGATCTCGGGAGTCGAAATGAATGTCCAGGGGAAGAAGGCCCAGGACTACCCCCAGAAGTTCACCGAGATCGAGATAGAGTTCGTGGTGACCGGGAAGGACCTCTCGGAAGAGGCGGTGAGGAAAGCGGTGGAGCTTTCGATGACGAAGTACTGTTCCGTAAAAGCCACCCTTGAGGGCACCGCAAAGATCAGCTACCGTTACCGGATCGTGCAGGAGTAACAGGAGTAAGGTGTATGCGCACCCTGAAGCTTCGGATCAGAAGAGCCTGACCGTTACCTCTTCTCCGGCATCCAGCCCCGGCTTCTCCGGGGGGACCGCCACCAGGCCGTCGGCTTTCACGAGAGTGGTAATCAGTCCGGACTTGCCCAGCACGGGGATGGCGAGCAGCTCTCCGTCCCGCCTCTCGAGGGCCACGCGGATATGATCCTCCCTCCCGGCCGAGGAGGCGATGCTTTTCGCCAGACGCGCCCGCACCGTTCCGGGGAAGCGTTTCCCCGCATCGACGCCGCTCAGCCGTTCGAGAAGGGGCAGGATGAAGAGCTCGAAGCACACGACCGTCGCGGCGGGATGGCCCGGCAGACCGAAGACGGGCGTTGTCCCTATCACCCCTCCGATCATGGGTTTCCCCGGTTTCAGGGAGACTCCATGGAAGAGCACCCCCGGCTTTCCGATATCACCGATGATCGCGGAAGTCATGTCCTTCACCCCTGCGGAAGTGCCTCCG
>JADLDZ010000065.1 GCA_020846375.1 Nitrospirales bacterium
AGCTTCGAGGCCCGCGCCAGGGCGACCGCCCGCTGGAAGGGGGCGATGCCGGGGGGGTCGAGAGGCTGCGGCCTCCCCAGGCAATCGGCGCCGCTCTTTTCGAAGCAGGCGACGATGCTGTTGAAGAACTGGTCGCTCCCGATATGGCAGTGGCCGTCCACCACGAGGAAAATATCTCCTCTCCCCGCCCTGAACCCGGCATTTCTTCCCGCACTGGAAAGCCTCTTCTCATTGAGGAGGAGGCGTATCCGGGAATGGAGCTTCATGAACTCCCGCACCGTTTCCCGTGTCCCGTCGTCCGACATCCCGTCCACGACCAGTATCTCGGAACGGTCCGCCGGATAGTCCTGGCGCAGGAGGTGCACCAGCGTACCGCCGATGAATTTCTCCTCATTGCGCACCGGCATGACGATGGAGATGAAAGGCTTCGTATACCTCACGGTAGAGACCCTCGTATTTTCTCGTCTGGATTTCAAAGTTGAAAGACTCCTTCAGATGCAGGTACCCCCGTGTGCCCATCTCCTCCCTGAGCTGCGGGTTCCGGGCGAGGGCCAGGATGTATTCCGCCATCCTCCCTGTCTCTTCAGGCCTCACCAGAAAGCCGTCGGAGCCATGCCGCACCACTTCGGGGACTCCTCCCACCGCAGTGGCGACTACCGGCTTTTTCTGGGCATACGCTTCGAGCACCACATTGGGGAGCCCCTCGGTGAAGGAGGGCAGGACGAAGATATCGGCCTCCCCCAGGAGCGAGGCAAGCTCCTCCCTGAAGCCGGGCAGGAAGAACTTCCCCTGCAGTCCCGCTTCCCGCACCTTCCGTTCGAGGGAGCCCCTGAGGCCCCCCTCCCCGAAGATGACGAACCGGAGAGAAGGCTCCCTTTTCACGAGAAGCGCCGCCGCGTCGATCAGGCCGCTGAAATTCTTCTCGATGCTCAGCCGCCCCGCGGATACGACAAGGCATCCGGCGCCGTTTACTCCCAGCTCCTGCCTGAGGGAGCACGGGGGAGGCGGCAGGGGGGCGGCGAGGTTGATCCCGTTATGGATGACCGAAACCTTTTCCGGGGCGATTCCCCGGAGCAGGATCTTCTCCCTCTGCCCCTCCGATACGGCGACCACGTGGTCGGCAAAATGGAGGAAAACCCGGTCGAGCTCCTCGTAGAGTCTGATCTTCCAGTTTTCCCCGGTCCATCCCCTCGAAACCGCTATTTCGGGGACCCCCACCCGGTACGAGGCGATCCTCCCTATGACATTGGACTTGTACCCGTGGGTGCAGAGGAGGTCGATCCCGTCCCGCCGCAGGAGGGAAGCCAGTTCGAAGATGGCTCTGGGATTATAGGGGTTGCCGGTGTAGAACTCTCGTGTAGGGATGGTCATCCTCGTCGCCTTGTGCAGCAGCTCGTTGGGCAGGGAGCGCTCCACAAAGGAGATGAGCACCAGAGAGAAGCGCTCCGGGTCGAGCCTGCGGGCGTGCTCCAGTATCTGTTTTTCCGGGCCGCCGAAGAAGTTCGTGGCGATGATATGGGCGACGGTGAGCTTTCCCTTCATGTCCTCTTTGTCCTGAGCCAGAGGTTCCCCCGGTATCCCGCGAGGCCGAGGAGGGCGATGAAAAAGAACCAGAGGAGGAGGAACGGAGCGGAAAGGAGATAGGAGAGTCTCCTCCTGTCCAGACCCTCCAGAAAGATGCCCAGTGAGAGATAGACCGCCTGAGCGCCCAGCAACGCAAGAGACCATCCCGCATAGAAGCGGCCACGGGGCGCGCCCGTGGAGGCATAGAGGAGCGCGCCGGCAGCCAGCAGGAGAGAGAGGAGCAGGAGGAGGGGCTTGCTGAGGACGAAGAAGCTCAGCCCGGCATCGAAGAGGGCGCAGCTCCTTTTCAGGACGCCCTCTTTCAGGAGAGTGAAGGCGTAGGACCGGGAGATCTTCGCATTCCCCGACGCCCAGCGCACGCGCTGGTTCCGGGCCTGGCCGAAGGTTTCCGGCTGGCGGGCGCGCACCTCCGTCTCCAGGGCGAAATGGACGGGGATGCCCCGCCGTATCAGCTTTATGCCGTATTCCACGTCCTCCACCACGGAAAAAGCGCTCCAAGGCTGCTTGCGCAGCGTCTCCCGCGCAAAGCACATCCCGTTCCCCCGGAGATGCACCGGCAGGCCGAGGCGGGTCTTGGCCTCGTAGAAGAGCCTGTTTTCGATGCAGACACCCACGGCAAAGAGGTAGGTAAGGGGGCTTGCGTCGGGATTGGCGATCCCGTAGCACGCCTGGATCACCCTCTGCCCCGCAAGGGAGCGGCCGTTCAGCACACGGAGAAAATTCCGGTGCACCGTGGAGTCCGCGTCCACCACCACGAAGCAGTCGTATCTCTCTCTCATGAGGATGCGGAGAGCGAAGGCCAGGGCATGCCCCTTCCCCCTCCGCGAGGGGTCCTTTCTTTCCAGGCACCGGATGCCCTCCGCCCCCGCCACTGCAGCGGTGGAGTCGGTGCAGTTGTCGGCCACCACCACCACAGCGTACAGGTGCGGGGGGTAATCGAGCTCTTTCAGGCTCCGCAGCGTCCCCCCGATGCCCTCCGCCTCGTTATGGGCGGGCACGATGAGCACGAACCGTCTTTCGGGGGCGCACCCCGCAGGGGAGCCCTGCGGCTTCCCGAAGAAGTACACCGCGGCCAGGAAGAAGAGATAGAGGGCCGCCCCGGTGAGGAACAGGGAGACGGGGACGAGGAACAGCTCCGCGCCCGTCATTCAGAAGGGGCCCTCCTTCAGCTTCGAAATGCAGAAACGGTATTTCCCCGAGCTTTCCTGCGGGAGGGAGTCCACGAACTCCACCTCGTAGTGCATCCCCCTCCCGAACCTCTCTGCGGCAAGGGCTTCCAAACCGCCGAGGCTCGTCCCGTCGAACCCCTCTCCCGTGACGATCCTGAACACGAGGAAATCGACCCTCTCCTGCACGATCTGCAGCTGCTTGACGCCCCCCAGGTGCATGGCGAAATTCTCCGTAAGGGATATGCCGGATATATACTTCCCCTCCGGCGTCACGATATAATCCGCAATCCTCCCCTCCAGGGATTCGAGGAGGGGATAGGTGCAGCCGCAGGGGCACGTCCGTTCCGACAGCGCCCCCGCATCGCCGACCTTGTACCGGATGAAGGGCATGCCGTAATTGGTCAGGTCCGTCACCACGACCGCCCCTGTCTCTCCGGGAGGCGCCGGCCTGCCGTCCCTGACCACTTCGACGATAAGGGTGTCCATATTGAGATGAAGTCCGTTATGCTCCCTGCATTCGCAGGCGATGAGGCTCACCTCTTCACACCCGTACCGGTTCGTCACCCTGCAGCCGAAGACCTGCTCGATGCGCCTCCTTTCGAAGTCGTGCAGGACCATGGCGGTGCTGATGATCCCCGCGGGCCTGATCCCCCCCAGTCCGTTCTTTTCGAGAAAGCACGCAAAGAGGTAGAGGGAGTGGGCATGGCCGAAGAGGAGGGTAGGCATCTTCTTCCTGATCCTGTGGTAGAAGTCCAGCATTTCCCCCTTGTCCATCTTCAGGGTGTCCAGGTAGGTGTACCTTTCCAGGAGAAAATTCCTGACATGGCCCCGCCAGTTCTTCCGGTACTCGGGATTTCCCCACACCGCCGCAACCTTTTCTCCGAGGTTCCAGCCGGTCCAGCGGTCATGCCGCAGGGCGCAGGCCCTCTTCCACTGCAGGCTGTCCTCATCGACGAAGAACTCCAGGGACACCCCTGTGGAGCCGGACGTCTTCTTCGGCAGGAGCTTCTCCGGGGGTATCGTACGGGCCACCATCCTGTCCCTGTTCTCCCGGATGTCGTCCTTGGTAAGGAGGGGGATGCGGGCGAAGTCCTCCCAGGAACGGATGTCCCCGGGGCGTATGCCCTGCTTCCCCATTCTCTCCGCATAGAAGCCGGTGTGCTCCCCCGCATGCCGGAGAAGCCTGCCGAGCCGCCTCCACTGGTCTCTTCGCACTTCTTCCAGTGGGCGGAAGTGCGAAGTCTCCAGGCAGTGGAGATGCTTCAAGTACGGGCTCCGCTCCTTCATCGCCCAGAGGGGGGCGACAACATGCCGCACCACCCCGGCATAGAAATCCCCCCTGAACCGCTCAGACCGCACGGGAGAGCGCCCCCTCCGCAGCCCTGCCTCTGCCCTCAACCAAGGACCGCCGCCCTCCGCCGCTGCTCCTCCCTCCCGGGAAGCCGGTACCACGGTACGGTCTCCGCAAGGCCCGACCGGATATCGTATTCAGGCTCGAACCCGAGGTGCGTCCGCGCCCTTCCGATGTCGGCCAGGGAGTCCCGCACATCCCCCTGCCGCGCGGGGAGATAGGTGAGGGAAGAGCCGGAGCCGGTGATTTCGATCACCAGCCGGGCGAGGTCGAGCACACTGATGCGGGAGCCGCAGGCGATATTGAAGACCCCGCCGGCAGCGCCCTCCCGCGTCAGGGCGCTGATATTCGCCCGTACCACATCGTCGATATACGAGAAGTCGCGCGTCTGCATCCCGTCCCCCTCGACGGTCAGGGGCTCGTTCCTGAGTGCCTGCGTAATGAACTTCGGGATGACGGCGGCATAGTCGGAGGCGGGGTCCTGCCTTCTCCCGTACACGTTGAAGTACCGGAGCCCCACGGCCTCGATCCCGCAGAGGCGGGAAAAGACCCCGGCGTACAGCTCATCGGCCGCCTTCGACACGGCATAGGGGGATTTCGGTCTGAAGGGCATGGACTCGACCTTGGGGAGCTCGGGGGAATCGCCGTAGACCGAAGAGGAGCTGGCGAAAACCACCCGACGGCACCCGCATTCCGCCGCGACCTGGAAGAGGTTCACCGTACCCGTTATGTTCACCTCGGTGGTCCGCACCGGGTCCTTTACACTTTTCGCCACACTGGGCCTCGCCGCCTGATGACAGATGAGTGAAATGCCGTTCGACCGGATCAGGTCCCGGAGGAGGGCACTGTCGAGAATGCTTCCCCGCTGAAAGGACAGGCGGGGGTCGTCCAGCATCCCCCCGAGATTCTCCCTCTTCCCCGTGCTCAGATCGTCGACGACAACGACTCCGTACCCCTGTGAAAGCATCGCCTCCGCGATATTGCTTCCGATAAAGCCCGCCCCTCCCGTTATCAATACATTTTCCATGTAGCGCTCCTTTTTTTGTCTGTCGGGCCGCCTGCCGGGCCGGGCATTGATCAGGGGAGCACCCTCTTCCCGCACCGGCCCTCTCAGAAAGTTTTTTTCAGCTCGAGGAAAAACCTGTTGGCCCGGTACGTGTTCTCCTCATCATCCTCCTCCCTCGGTGAGCTGCTGTCCGCATAGCGGTACGCAAGCGACACCGTGAAGTCCTTCCAGAGGAGATAGTCGAACCGCACCCCCAGCACGTACCTTCGTATGTGCGTATCCGGGTCCTCCTCTTCAAGCCTCTCCGCCAGGAACTCGAAACTGCCG
The DNA here is from genome assembly GCA_020846375.1 of Nitrospirales bacterium. GTDB lineage: Bacteria > Nitrospirota > Thermodesulfovibrionia > Thermodesulfovibrionales > Dissulfurispiraceae > Nitrobium. The sequence continues at coordinate 5,438 of JADLDZ010000065.1, forward strand.
CCGGTCCTCGGAGTAAGCTCGTACCTGACAGTCCCCCCTGCCCCGTATTTGGTGGTGGTCGTCCGCCTGGTCTCCGCGTTCTTGTATTCCGTGACGGCGAGGGTGAGGTTCGCCTTCGTCCTGCTGAGATCGGCCCTGATGCCCGCGAGATAGGTGTTCTCCCGTATCAGCGCGCCCAGGGGGTCCTCACTGTAATCCATGGAAACCAGCAGCGTCCCGGTAAAGGGAGTGAAGTCGTGGTTCACCCCGGCGTTCCAGAACAGGCGGCTGTATCTTTTCGCGCCCTTGAAATTCAGCCAGGTGTTCCCCACCCGGAAAAAGACGTCCGACTTGTCCGCATACTCGTACCGTGAACCCATGTATGCATCGTGCTTGGTATAGTCGGTCTCGTCATTGCGGTCGTCGGTGTAGCGGTACCCCGCACTCAGGGTCGTCCGGGGGGTGAGGTCATAGGACGGCTCCACATAGACGACATTGTCCGTCTTGTTCACCGCCCGCGGGTCCTCGTACCACGTATTCGAATAGATGTACCCCGCGGTGATCCGGGTGCGCTCCGCGGGCCGGATGACATAGTAGGGGTTCGCCACGAAGATGTTCCTGTCGGACTGGTCCACGAAGGAACTCTCTTTGGTAAGGTCGCGGGTGACATCGAGGGAGACCCTCCCGTAGTCGTCATTGAGCTTGATGAAGAAGCGGTCCTTGAGCAGCTCGATGCTGCCCTTTGCAATGAGGTTGTGGGTCGTATCGTCCCCACGGGCGCCCTTTGCATAATGCATGTAGTCAAGGGCGTAGGCGATATCCCAGGTCCAGAGGGGAGCCGAGTATTTGAAAGCCAGTGAGGGAACGGCCCTGGTGATGAAATCATCGACTTTGTCCTCCCGGGTAAGGAAGATGTTGTCGTTGTATTCCTCGATGACCATGATTGCCGGGTGAATTTCGAACTCCGCGGCTCCCGCCTCCTGCAGGGAGAGGGGCGGGAAGAGGGCGATCAGGGCGACGGTGATGAGGGACAGGAGAGTCCGGTACTGGTGGCGCTTGCTGCCGAGGGGTACTTCTGTCTGGGTGCACACGTGTTCCTCCTCTTGCGGCTGTGGTATCTATGAGCACGGGAAATGACGGGGTATTGATAGAGTGTATCATAGTATTCGGAGTCAGGGAACACGGTTTTTGTTTCTTTGTTTTTCTCTCTCCGCCTGCCGCTTGCGTGCTGCGTGTCAGTCTATTATCCCCACCGGTATGTCTTCAGGCTTTTTATCCATGCCGCCACTTTCCGGGTGCGTCCCGAGGCGGCCTTCCACGGATAGGCAAAGGCGTCCATGAGCTCCGGTGACGCCACTTCCATCTTCCTGCCTCTCCTCCCCACCGCCGTAATCATGCCCCGGAGCACCCGTGAGGCGGTGCTTTTCGGGTTCAGCACGATGTCGAGAATTTCGAGGAGCACCACGACGGCCAGCCTGCCCCTCTCGAGCCTGCACTCCATCGCCCCGAGCGCCCTCTTGTGGTACTCCCAGAACTGCCTCTCCCGGAAGGAAAGGACGCTCTTTCCCAGGAACCGGTAATACTCTCTCAGCTTCGCTTCCCAGTGCTTCCCGAACTCCTCCGCCGAAAGGTAGACCGGTCCGTACTTCTTGAGCAGATACAGGTGGCCGGGCATATACGTATTGAGCCTCCTCGCCAGGGAGGTCATCGCCTCGCCGCCCCTCCGGGTGTACGAAAGCACCTGGTGCACGTACCCGAAGTCGGAATCCTCCAGGACCTCGAAGCAGACTTCCGTATCCGCATGGAAATTGCTCTCGTTGTAGAATCTTTCCCGCGTCCTGATGAGGGAAGAGCGCAGCAGGAGCGTGGTGGGGGACCCGAAAACGTAGAGCTTCTCCAGGAGGGTGCGCACGCAGATTTCCTTTCCCGGCACCACTGTGCTGGGATAGGGCAGCCCGTCGCAGTTCACCCGCGTATCGTCGATCCGGTAGGCTCCCACGATGGCCACCGAGGGGTTCTCTTCAGCCACCTGCACCATCTTCATCAGACATTCGGGAAACAGCCAGTCATCGGCATGCACCACTTTGACATATTTGCTCCCGGGAGAGATCTGGCGCAGCGCGTGGTTCCAGTTCCGCATGATGGGCAGGAAGCTCCCGTTGTGGTGGATGCGGATGCGCCGGTCGAGCTTTGCGTACTCCTCCATGATACCCGGGGAAAGATCGGTGCTGCAGTTATTGACGATAAGGTACTCCCAGTTCCCGTATGTCTGGGCAAGAACGCTCTCGATGCACTCCGCAAGGTACTTCTCGCAGTTGTACACGGGCGTTACGACACTGACCAGGGGCTGCCGGACGCTTTCGATCGTATCTTCCCGGATCATGAGGAGCACCTCCCGCTGTCGTGGTTCCCGGAGTGCGGGGAAACCCCTTCACCCCTGCGCGTCCCTTTGTACGGGGCGCGCCGCGGCACACCCTCCCGACGGAGCCCTCTCATCTCCCGTCGAGGTATATCCTGCACCAGAGCTCGAAGCTGATGAGCGCGGTGATCCTGGCGCCCGTATTGCTCATCCTGCTGCAGCCGCTCATATGGTCCTCCAGAAGCCCGGCCACCGCTCCGGGGTTCCAGTAGCCCCTCTCCCGCGCCTTCGGCGACAGCAGGAGCGTTTCGGCCCAGCTGCGCAGATCCCGCCTGAGCCAGGCGTCGTAGTCCACGTAGAAGTGCTTCTGCCCCGGGGAGAGGAGCCCCCTCGTCATCCGCGAGAGGGAGCGGCGCCACCGCAGCCTCCTCTCGTGGCTCCGCATCTGGAGATGGGTGGTATCCAGCGGCAGCCCGCCGGTCGTTGTCGCGGGGATCGTCACCAGGGAGGGGGCAGCCTGGAAAAGCACCCGCCGGTACAGCGAATTCTCCCCCCAGCGCAGGGAGGGGGGGATCGTCCGGGCAAAATCGATGAGATCGTTGTCGAAGTAGAAGGGCCTGAACTCGAGGGCATCGGGGAACAGGGCCGCCAGCCGGGCATAGAGCCGCCGCTGCTGCTGCCGCATGCCCCAGTAATCGACGCGGTGGGATACATGGGCGGAGCGGTACCTGCCGAAGTCGCCGTGGAAGCGGTCCCTGGCCAGGCCTTTCACCTGCCGGAAGAGGGACGGGGCCAGGAGCTGCTGCAGCTCGCCGTCCGTCGTCACGCTCTTCATGTCGTAATAGCGGTCGACCGTAAACCCCTTCCCCCAGAAACGGCTCCGGGGGTCCTTGTTGAAGTGGCCGAAGATATCCTCCCCCACCGAGCCCGTCGTCAGGGCATCCACGTGGAGCGCCACCTCGTCGTAGATGCTGATCCCGTGGAACTGGTTGCAGTTGATGAGGTCCCCCGTACGCTCGATGCCGAGCGCGGCGTGGGTTTTTAGATAGTCGGGCCGTATCTCGTGGAACCGGTGTGACACATTGGCCGTCTGCGCCACCATGCGCGCATACTGCACGTCGGGGCAGAGCGGCACCCCGAAGGTAAAGGCCTTGAGCGCATCCTTCCGGAGCATGCTCAGGACGATCCGGGAGTCCATCCCCC
>JADLDZ010000066.1 GCA_020846375.1 Nitrospirales bacterium
CCAGAGAGGTCCCGTCTCCATAATAGATGGGCTCTCCCTTCTTTTTCATCTTCCGCACCGTATTGGCGTTCATCTCCAGGACAACATAAGGGATTTCCGATTCCCTCAGCACTTTTGCGAGGTTCTTGCCGTTTACGCCAAAGCCGACAATGATGACATGGTCCTTTCTTCTTTTCGGGTGCTCCTGCCGCTCCGCTCTTTGATGCGCTCTGTCCAGCTTTTTGAAGAACTGCCGTGAAACGAGCCAGGATACCGCGGCTGGTGAAGCACCGACCATGAAAGGAGTCATGAGCATGGTGAGCACTGATGCGGACAGGAATACCTGGTAGATCTCCTCGGTAATGAGCCCTTGCGCCTTCCCTGCTACGGCAAGGACAAAAGAAAACTCTCCGATCTGGGCCAGATAGACGCCGCTCTGAAGGGAACTTCTCATTGACTGGCCGACAGCGGACGCGGCGATGAAGGCGGTGATAAGCTTGAGGAGCAGGATTATTCCGACCACGCTGGTAACGACGGGGAAGTGATGCGTAAAGAAATCGATATCCATCAGCATCCCGATGGAGATGAAAAACAGTCCGGTAAAGCTCTCCTTGAACGGCATGATATCCGCAATCGCCTGGGAGGCGTATTCCGATTCCGATATGACGATTCCCGCGAGAAAGGCCCCCAGTGCCAGAGAGAGACCCAGTTCGAAGGTAAGGAAAGCAGTGCCGAGGCAGAGCAGGATAATGGTGATCACAAAGAGCTCCCTGCTCCTGGTCTTTACAATTTCGTGCAGCAGGTGCGGAACCCCCCACCGTGCCGACAGGAGGACCATGCCGATGACGAGGAGCGCCTTGAACATGCTGAAGAAAATGTCATCATACCCGCCGCCGTTTCCGGCGAGCACCGGGATGAGGAGCATGAACGGCACCACGCAAAGATCCTGGAAGATGAGGATCCCCACGGACATGCGGCCGTACGGGGCGTTTATTTCAGCCCTGTCCATGAGGAGCCGTATCACGATTGCCGTGCTGCTCAAAGCGACGAGGAAGCCGTCGAAAATGGACGCGTTCAGTTTCTGCTGGAAAAAAAGATAGCTCAGGAGCGTCACCGAACCGATCGTCAGCAGGACCTGGAGCAGGCCGCCCCCTATCACGGCATTCCGCAGCATGAGAAGGTTTCTCAGGGAGAATTCGAGCCCTATGGTGAACATGAGGAGAATAACACCGATTTCCGCGAGGACCTCGACCTCATGGACGTTGCCGATCAACCGGAACCCGTGGGGGCCTAATATGATGCCTGCGATAAGGAACCCGGCGATGGAGGGGACCTTCATCCTGCCCAGCACGAATACCACGAGGGCCGAAACCGCAAAAATAATGAGCAGTGATTTCAGAAAGTCAAATTCCATAAAAGATATGGTACCATACCCTCACGCTTTTCCTTTAGACTCCGGCGGCTGTTTCGACCAGGGCGCGCACTTTTGCCAGGACATCTCTGTCTGCGAGCAGAAGCAGTGTATCACCGGGTCGAACAACCGTCCCCCCGCCGGGGACAAAAAATTCGCCCTCCCTCCCGATGAGCACGATCAGCGCGCCCTCGGGCAGCTTGATGTCGACAAGCTGCTTGCCGGACACCGCCGCAGCGGGGGGAACCTCCACCTCGGCAAGGTCGCAGTGCATTTTCCCTGTGGGCTCACATTCGAGAGGCACGGTGGAGGGCGCCACCAAAGGGGCATCGACACCGAGCTTCCGCGCAAACAAAGGGATCGTGGTACCCTGCAGCAGCGCGGAAGTGAGCACAATGAAGAAAACGATGTCGAATATCGTGTCTGCCCGGGGAATACCTGCCAGGAGGGGAAAGGTGGCGAGTATGATCGGCACTGCCCCGCGCAGCCCGACCCAGGACACCATGATTTTCTCCCGGGAACCCATGCGAAAAGGAAGCAGGGTGAGAAAAACCCCGAGAGGACGGGCGACAAGCATCAGGAAGGCTGAAACGAGCAGTCCGGCGCCCAGGACATGCACAAGGCGTGAGGGGAACACCAGGAGTCCCAGCGTCAGAAACATGGCTATCTGCATGAGCCAGGCAAGACCGTCGTGAAAGCGAAGGAGGCTCTTTTTATGGATGAATTTCCGGTTCCCCATCACGAGCCCCGCGATATAGACGGCGAGAAAGCCGTTTCCCTTCAGCGCGGTGGTCAAACCGTAGGTAAAGAGTACGAACGACAGGCTCAGAACCGGGTAGAGTCCGTCATACTCCAGTTTTATGTTGTTGATCAAATATACCATCCCCCTGCCTGTCATATACCCCATGGCGGCGCCGAGCGCCATCTGAAAGAAACCCGCGGGCACGAGGCTCAAATAAGAGCTCTCCTGCCTGTTCAGCAGGCTGATCAAAGCCACGGTCAGGAGGACCGCCATGGGGTCGTTGCTGCCGGATTCAAGCTCGAGCAGCGGCTTCAATGGTTTTTTCAGACTCACCTTCCTGGATCTCAGGACGGAAAAAACAGCGGCGGCATCTGTCGAGGAGACAATGGCGCCGAGGAGCAGGCCCTCCAGCAGTGAGAAGTCGAGGATGGCGGAGGCAAACCATCCCACCAGGAGTGCGGTAAGAAACACCCCGAAGGTGGCAAGCGCCATTCCCCGCCACAAAACAGGCCGAATGCTGTCCCAGTCGGTATCCTGTCCTCCTGCGAAGAGGATGAAGGAAAGGGCCACGATGCCGAGCAGTTGGGTGAGATAGGGATCGTCAAAGTTGATGCCGCCGGGGCCGTCGGAGCCGGCGAGCATTCCCAGGATCAGAAATAAAAGAAGAGCCGGGACGCCGAGCCTGCCGGAGGCTTTGCTCGCAGTAATGCTCAGGAGCAGGAGGATACCTGCCCCAAGCAGGAGGTGTTCGATGTAAATATGTTCGGCCATGAGGGCTCCCTTGGGATCTATGCACGGAAATTACAAGGAAAACTAATCAATTCAATTATATCTTATTGGAAAGATCGGCTCAAGCGTGCGAATTGCAGGGTGTGAATTTCAGGGGATCATCTTATTCCCCTCCCTTGAGGCGGGTGTTCACTTCCATGTGTCCCCTCCCTTGAGGCAGGTGTTCACTTCTATGTGTCCCCTCCCTTGAGGGGAGGGGAGAAAGGGGAGGGTGTCTCCTGTACCCCTCACCCCCACCCTCTCCCCCAAAGGGGCGAGGGGATTCAGTTTCTCTTCTGTTCTCCTTTCTCTCCCTTCACCTGTTTTCCCCTCCCTGCTCTTGACCTGACCGGTTTCTTTCTTGTAGCGTATCCACCGGAGATGCAGAATGTCCCGGATACGAAGAATAATACTGTGCGCTGTCGCCTTTCTCGTTCTCTCCGGCGTGGTCGTCCCCTGCCTGCACGCTGAAAGCGCTCTCGGGATGATCCGGAAGAGGGGGTATCTCCTCTGGGGGGTGGATGTGGAAGGAGGTGCTCCTTACGCGTTCCCCGACCCAAGGGATCCCTCGAAGCTTATCGGTTTCGAGGTGGACCTCGCCGGTGCCATTGCGCGGGAATTGGGGGTAGAGGTGCGTCCGGTGCAGAATGCCTGGGACAGCCTCATACCGGCCCTCGAAAGGGGGGACTTCGAGATCGCGATGAACGGCATCGAGATCACGCCCCAGCGGGAAAGCCGGGTGCTCTTTTCCAGGCCCTACTATATCTATACCGAGCAGCTTGTCGTGCGCAAGGAAGAAGCTGCCATCACCGATTTCGGGAAGCTGAAGGGGAAACGGGTGGGGACCCTCTCCGGCACGGCGGCGCAGACCATGCTCGAAAAAATCGGCGGCGTCGAGGTGCGGATTTACTCCGGCCAGGTGGAGCCCTACGAGGACCTCGCCACCGGGAGGATCGATGCCGTGCTCCTCGACCTTCCTATCGCCGCCTACTACGCCAGGCCGAACCCGAAGCTCCGGTACGCCGGAGAGCCCGTGGGAGAGGGGTTTTACGGGATTGCCGTGAGGAAGGGAGACGGGGAGTTCCGGGACAGGATCAACGCGATACTCGGCACCCTGATGCAGTCAGGCGAGCTGAAGCGCATCTATGAGAAATGGGAATTGTGGGACAAGACACAGGAGCGGCTCCTGAAACAGAATACGTCCCCCGACGGATACGTCGGCCTGGAGGAGAGCAGGAAGGCCCCCCTCTACACGTTTCTTCCCGCCCTTCTGAAGGGGGCGGCCGTCACCGTCATCATCTCCACTGCATCGATGGCACTGGCCGTTGTCCTGGGCCTGGCGCTCGCCCTCTCCCGGATTTTCGGCGGAGCGCCCGTACGCTCCGTAGCGGCGGCGTATATCGAGGCATACCGGGGCACGCCGCTCCTCATCCAGCTTTTTATCCTCTATTACGGCCTGCCGAACATCGGCATTTCCCTGAGCCCCCTCACCGCGGCGGTTCTGGGTCTCGGGATGAACTACGCCGCGTACGAGGCCGAGATCTACCGGGCGGGGATCGAAGCAGTGCCCAGAGGGCAGATGGAGGCGGCCCTGTCGCTGGGGATGGGCAGATCCCTTGCCCTGAGGCGGGTCGTTCTGCCCCAGGGCTTCAAGATCGCGCTCCCCGCCATCACCAACGACTTCATTGCGCTCTTCAAGGATTCCTCCCTGGTGTCCATCATCGCCATGGTCGAGCTTGCCAAGACGTACAGCATTCTCGCGGTCTCGACCCTGCGCTTCTTCGAGCTCGGCCTCGTGGTCGCGCTCCTCTATTTTGCCATGAGCTACCCGCTCTCCCTGCTCGCGCGGAGGCTGGAAGACAGGCTGAAGGGCGCCGGAAAGTGATCACTGTAAAGGACCTGCACAAATCATACGGAGAGCTCCGGCTTTTCAAGGGGATAGACCTTGTCGTCCGGAAGGGGGAGGTGGTGGTCTGCATCGGACCGTCCGGGAGCGGCAAGAGCACGCTCCTGCGGTGCATCAACGGTCTGGAATTCTTTCAGCAGGGCGAGATCGACATCGGCGGTATCGAGCTCCATTCGATCAACCGTGTCCGGCCCTCGCGGGCGGACGACGAGACGCTGCGAAAGGTGCGGCGCAAGGTGGGCATGGTCTTCCAGCACTTCAACCTGTTCCCCCACATGACGGTGCTCGAAAATATCGCGGAGGCGCCCGTGCGGGTTCTCGGGCTTTCCGGAAAAGAGGCGGAAGAACGGGCGCGGGCGCTTCTCAGGAGGATCAACCTGGAGGAGAAGGTGCGCCGGTATCCCTCGGAGCTGTCGGGGGGAGAGCAGCAGCGCGCCGCCATTGCGCGCGCTTTGGCGATGAGGCCTGAGGCGATGCTCTTCGACGAGCCCACCTCGTCCCTCGATCCCGAAATGGTGGGCGAGGTGCTGGCGGTAATGAAGGGCCTGGCCCAGGAGGGGATGACCATGCTCATCGCCACCCACGAGATGGACTTTGCCCGCGAGGCTGCCGACAGAGTGGTTGTCTTCGACCGGGGAGAGATCGTCGAGATCGATACTCCCGAACGCATCTTTACCCGGCCCCGGGCGGAAAGGACGAAACTCTTCCTGAGCCGTGTCCTGAGAAGATAGCCCTGCAGGAGGTGTCTGCACCGGGCGGCTGCTCCACTCCCTCTGGATTTTCCTTCTCGGAAAGGCCTCACTTTTTCCGGTTCAGCTTTCTTCTGAGGGTGCGCAGGCTGATGCCGAGAAGCTTCGCCGCGCGGGAGCGGTTTCCGTTTGTCTGCTTCAGTGTCTCGCTGATGAGCCGTTCTTCCACCTTGTCGAGAGAGGTGCCCAGGGGAATGGTGATAAAAGACCCTTCCGGTGGCGGAAGCGCGGGAGAAAGGGGCTTCATCTCTTCGAGAGAGGGCAGTACCTGCTGGGGGAACACCTGTTTTGCACCGGGCGGCAGGAGGGTCGCCACGCGGGTCATGACGTTCCTGAGCTCCCGTACGTTGCCTCTCCAGGGATAGCGCTCCAGGAGGTAGATCGTTTCCGAGGAAAGCATGGGGTAGGGGGGGATGCGCCCCATCTCTGCAAAGACCCGGTCGAGGAAGTGAACGGCCAGCAGCGGGATATCCTCGATGCGCTCGCGCAGGGGCGGCAGGTGGATCCGGAGGACATTGAGGCGGTAATAGAGGTCCTCCCTGAAAAGCCCGTCGGAGACCGCTTTCGCGAGGTCGATCCGCGTGGCTGCGATCACCCTGACATTCACCGGTATCGGGCTCTCTCCGCCCACCCGGTAGACCTTCTTCTCCTCGAGCACGCGCAGGAGGCGGACCTGCAGGGTGAGGGGCATATCGCCGATCTCGTCGAGGAAGAGGGTGCCGTTGTGCGCGGTCTCGAACTTTCCCTTCCGCGTCCGGTGCGCTCCGGTAAAGGCTCCCTTTTCGTGCCCGAAAAGCTCCCCTTCGATAAGGCTTTCCGGTATGGCTCCGCAGTTGATGGGGATGAAAGGACCTGCGGAGCGAGGGCTCAGGACATGGATGGAGCGGGCGACCAGTTCCTTGCCCGTTCCGGTCTCTCCGGAGATAAGAACCGTCTGCCCGGATGCGGCAATTCCGGGGAGAGAGGCGAGGGCGCCGCGCATGGCGGAGGAGCGGAAGAGGAAATAAGGCTTTACCGTGGCCACCAGCGGTTCAACAACGGAAAGGGAAGTGCTGCCGGAGCGGGGTCTTCCGAGGGCTGTCTCGATCATGCGCGCAAACCGCAGCGCATCGAGGGGTTTCTGGAGATAGTCGTCGACCACCTGATTGACGGATTCGAGGGAGGTCTCGACCCTGTCGTAATCCTGTTCGGTAAGCAGGTAGAACAGGGTATCGGGATAGCGGGCCTTGTGCTCCCGGATCATTTCTATGCACCGTTCGTCGACGAGGCGCAGGGAGGCGACGATGACGTGGATATGCTCCCGGGCGAGGACATGGACCGCCTCTTCGGTGCCTGCAGCGTGGGCCACCCGCACTCCGAAAAAGCGCAGGGTATCCTCGAAAATCCCGGGCGGAAGGGGATAGTCATCCAGGAGCAGGAGGCTGAAGCCTTTCAAGTCCGGTTTTTTTTCGCTCACTTGATTCTTCATCAGAATTCCTGAAAGAGTTACCTCGAAAAACTAATTATGAAACAAGGCGGTATGAAAAGCAAGGGCAAGGAGAGAAAAGGTTTTTCAGCAGACCGTATTCTGCTACAATGTGTACAGGACACGCAAAGGCAGGAGAGCAGCGGGGAAAATACCCTGCGGAGGACAACAATGGCGGCTGAGCGCTCTTTCAGATACAGGCGTGAGGATTTCGGGGCTCTTCCGGTCACCCTGCACCACCTGACTATCCATCTCTCTTTTTTCGAAGACAGGGTCGAGGCGGACAACTGCCTCGAAATGACCGCCCGGCATGACCTGGAAGAGATATCCCTGGAGGCGAACGGCCTCGAAATCCTTGCTGTCGAGTGGGTCACGGGTCCCTCCGACAGGGGCGGCCTCCCTCTTGCACATCTCTACGACCGCAGCCGGAACCGCCTTTCGGTGCGGCTGCCCCGGAGAGTGGAGGAGGGCGGGAGGTTTTTCATCAGGACCACGACCCGTTGTTTTCCCTCAGACCATCTGCTGGAGGGGATCTACCGGGATGTCACTCCCCCCGGTGCTCCGCAGCAGTATATGTCCCAGTGCCAGCAATGGGGTTTCCAGCGCATCATGCCCATTTTCGACGACTGCCGCGCAAAATGCACCATGACCAGCACCCTCGAAGCGGACAGCAGGTATACGCACCTTATCAGCAACGGGAATATAGACCGTACACGGAACCCGGAGGGGAAGCCCGTGCCGAAACCGGGGGAGCCCGGACGGCAGGTGATCACGTATGAGAACCCCGTTCCCATGGCGCCCTACCTCTTCCTCGCCTGTGCAGGGACGTGGGATATGCTTGCGGACGAGGTCAGGTACGAATCGGGCCGGAGGGTCCGGCTGGAATACCTGGTGCCCCCCGGCACGGCCGGGGAGGCCCGCATCCCGATGGAGATCCTGAAGAGGTCACTTCTCTGGATACGGAAGACACAGGAGTACGAGTACACCGGCGATACGTACCGCACTATCTGTA
>JADLDZ010000067.1 GCA_020846375.1 Nitrospirales bacterium
CGATCGCCGATACATTCCTTCCGGAACAGCTATCTTTCCCTCTCTCAGACGCCGCTCTATCAGCCGTTTCTCCAGGCTCCTCATCTTTATCTCAAACAGGTGAAAGCAAGTTTTGTTCCACACGCCTTTTTGTTTTTCCGGAACTGATTCCCTCGCACGCTATCGTAAAGAGAAGAGTATGATCTTGGACGTACTGAAAAATACTGAACAGGATATCAGGCCGTATCAGAGATGGCTGAGAGCGGAAATTTTCTTGCAAAAAGCCAACTTCTCTAAAAGCTTCCTGTTATTCTACAGTTTGCCCTCCGGTTTTCCTTGAGAACAAAGAGCTTGATCATTCCTTGCAAAATGCCGAATTGTGGAGGGCTTTTCAGAGGACAGATGCGTGGACTGCCATAATATTTTTATTAATCAATAGGTTTGCTGTTGTTTGCAAAATGCCGGGCAAGGGGTAAGCATAGTGCTGCCCGATGAGACAAAGGGATTGAATCAGGGCACGGCCCTTCTCAATGACAGGATGAGAAAAGCTCTTCTCCGGCAGTCATTGCGGGCCATGGATTAAGCACCTTGAACTCTCTTCCTTTCCGGATCAGACGCCTGGGCGGATGCTTTCAGGAGATCGCAATCCATTTCCAGGAAGCCGGCGGTGAGATGCGACACCGCCTGATAAAAACCGACATCCTCCGCCCTCGCCGCAAGAAGCGCACAGAAGTGCGGAACCCACATGGCGAGGTGCTGCTCCATGAATTCTTTCTGACAATGCAGAGAGCGCCTCAGACCTTCAGAATCTCCCCTTTCAGCCGCTTCGTACGCGACACGGGATACGTTTGCCATGAACTCGAGCTCGATAGCGATATGATCCTCGGGCTCCCTCCAGTGTGGTGAGACGGCAAAGCCGGCATCCCGGTAGCTCTCCATCACTCTCTCCCTCGGTTCCTGTTTGACAAGCCGCTCGGGGGAACGGTAGACCGATTCGGAGCAGGGTATCGTATGCGTTCCCACAAGAAAAAGAGAGGCAAATTCCCTGTGCAGTTCCAGAATGAGCTCCGCCTTTCCGTCCGGGGAGAGAGAGGAGAGACGGCATGCAAAGCTCCCCAGGAGCGCTCCCCCCCTTTCGAGGCTTTCGTTTCCCGACTGAAAGGACATTTCCATGATATACGGCAATAATGACGTGAGTGTCTCCAGAAAATCGCTGTCAGCTTCCGTCTTATGGCTTCGGGATAAAAAACGATACACTATTTCCCTCCCCTGATGAATGCTTATTGACTCTTCCCGTAGTAGCAATGCCGTACCTCCCTTTTCTTTCACGCACTACCTGCCTCCCTCACGCGGGAGGTATACTCTCTCTGGGAAGCATCCGGATGCCCTGCTCTTCCCCAGGGCATCCGGACTTTCCCTTACAGCACTTCAGGCTTCTGCGGCGGCTTCGGCTTGAACAGGATGGACGGTCTGGTGGCCCCGGAAGTCAGAAGATTTCCGGAACGGTCCCGGACAGGATCGGGAAATCCATGGACCACCCGCACTGCATCGGGATACTTTTTCATGAGCTCCGCCATCGGTCCTGCATCGAGCGCCCTGTTGGGGCACGAGTCCACACAGGCGGGTTTCTTGCCCTCTTTTTTCCTGTCCCAGCAGAAGTGGCACTTCTGCATAGGGTGATCGACCAGCCAGGTTTTCTGCTTCAAAGGCTCGCTTTCCGCATCACCGAACTGCGGTGCTTCAAAGGGACATCGAGCCAGGCACGCCTTCCAACCCTGACACTTCGCCCTGTTCACGACAACGATCCCATCCTCCTCTCTCTTCATGACGGCCCCTACCGGACAGGCTGCCACGCACGCAGGGTTCTCACAGTGGTTGCAGCCCATCACCAGGTTGAATACCCCCACGTTGGGGAAAGCCCCTGTTTCTTTTACAGTAAGCCGCCTCCATTTTGCCTGGCCGGGTTTGACGTCGTTCCAGTCCTTGCACGCGACCACACACGTGTTGCACCCGATGCATCTCGTTTGATCATAGTACCATGCCCATTGCATGTCCTCTACCTCCTGTCAAAAGTTCATATCGGTTAAGCGGTTGTTCCGTTGATCTTCAGCACCCGCCGCGCTGCTATGCGGTGATCCTTGTTATGCCCACCAGCGTGTTGGCCCCCAGAGAATCCGCCTGGCATATCCTCGACGGCCTCTGCGAGGTAAGCGTATTGGGATTTCCGCCCCTGTCAACGCCATCTTTGCCGGGAGTATAATAGGAGCCTTGGGCCAGCAGGACACTCCCGGGCATCGTCCGGTGGGTGAGATGAGCGGACGCCAGCACCGCGCCCCTGTCGTTGTAAACCTTCACGATATCCCCGTGGCTGATCCCCAGTTCCTGCGCGTCTCCGGGATTCATCCATACCGGTTCATAGACGTCGCTTCCCCAGGTCTGCAGCGCTCCCTTCTTCTGTTTGAAATAGGCGGGGTGCCCTGCCTCATCCCGCTTATAGAGCTCATTCAGGTATGCGTTGACATTATGCGTGGAATGGACACGGTACCGGGGATGCGGCGTGAGCAGCTGGAACCGATACCCTTTCGACAGCGCACCCGTGGGATCGGGATGCGACCCATCGGCATGCTTCCCCTCTGACAGAGGGATATACATAGGAATCGGATACACAAACCTGCCCTTCTCGCTGCCGTCATGGAGCCGCCCGGAAAGAGCGACGCGTGTATCCATGTTGTCATACCCCCGTGCTTCATAGTCCTCCAGCATCGCCGGTGAATACGCCTCCACTTTGCCCGACGGGGTCAACAGGGCGTTCTTGCGCGGATCCTCCCTGAACTCCTTGAAGGAGAGATGGGAGGGGAGCTCGGGGAAGGTATAGACACCATCCTTTTTCCATTTCTCGTAGGGGATGGGCTCACCGAGGGCCGTTTTCCATGCCTCCTTCAGCCACTCCTCATACTTTTTGCCTTCGGTAAAAGCCTCTCCGATCCCCAGTTTCTCCGCGAGGCCGGCGCATATGTCGTAGTCATGCCTGCACTCCCCGGGGGGCTCGACCGCCTTATTCTGGAAGATCACCGACTCTCCCGTCACCCAGGTGGTCGTCGCATCCTCCTTTTCCCAGTTCATTGCAGCAGGCAGGAGGTAGTCAGCATACCGTGCGCTCGGAGTCATGAACTGATCGGCCACCACGATGAGCTCCATTTTTGATCTGTCCTTCAGAAGATTCACCTGTTTGTTGCAGTCGCCATGCTGGTTCAACAGGACGTTCCCCGCGAAGTTCATCATGCATTTAATGCCCACTTTCGATCTCTTGATCTGACCGTCGTTCCATTCCGACTCCCCGGTTCCGCCGTTTTGCGCCAGGTCTGCCCAGAGGAATACAGGGGTCGCGTTCTTTGTGTAAAAAGAGGGGGTATACTTCGGCGCCGTCAGTTTGGTCGCATCGTAGATATCCTTCCCCAGGTCGTCGGCGATTGCGGTGAATCCGTAAGGGGCATACTTCAGTTTTCCATGGGTAAGCAGGATGAAGGGAAAACCGCCCCCCCTGCTGCCGGGAATGGCGACGTTCGTGCCCGTCTTGCCGAAGTTCCCGGTAATGATCCCCATTATATAGATCAGCCAGACGGCCTGTTCCCCCTCCGGCTGCCTCTGGAATCCGGCCCCGATATAGGTAGTGGTCTTTTTCGTCGCCCACTCCCGGGCGAACTTCCTGATCGCCTCGGCGGATACCCCCGTTATCTTCTCTGCCCATTCGGGCATCTTCGGAGCCTTTCCATAGATCGGGACCGATTTCCCGTACAGAGGGTCTTTCTTGTTCACGTTATAATGGATCGTGTCGGGATAGACCGAAGCCGCCTTGTTGATTCCCTTTTTCACCAGGTAGTCGTCCGTTCCGAGAATATAGGCGCTCAGAGAGGCGCCCGCGGGCACGGCATATCTGGCCGCCTCCACATCGTCATGGTAGAGGCCCGGAGTCGGGTCGTCGTAGAAGCCATGGACATACTTCTTCACAAAATCGACATCGAGCAGGTCCTCTTTGATCATGACGTACATGAGAGAAAGGAGCAGTGCCGCATCGGTCCCGGGAACCACGGGGACCCATTGGTCGGCCAGCGTAGAGACGGTATCGTTCTGCCTCGGATCGACGGCGATCACCTTTGCCCCTTTCTCCTTCGCCTGCGTCATGTACCAGGTGGAGTTCGATCCGATGATCAGGTCGGCATAGCTGTTGGACCACAACACAAGGAGCTCCGCATTCAGCGCATGGTCCCTGCTGTTCCCGTATTCCCAGAAGTAGTTGTACCCGAAGGCGAACCACGA
>JADLDZ010000068.1 GCA_020846375.1 Nitrospirales bacterium
ACCCTTTCGCCGCCCTCCTGCCGAAATGTTTCCTCTCCATCGCATCCCGCCTGAGCATTCCGGCAAGCCGTTCGTCATCGATAAAGCGCTTCTCCTTCAGAAGGTGAAGGGTCTCGCCGATCACCCCGCCGGAGAAACCCTTCTGCGCAAGCGCATCGCGCATCTCTTTCTCGCTCCTGTCCCGGTAGCCGAGCAACCTGAGCGCGCGCTGCAGGGCGCTTTTCGTCGTATCCTCAAAAACCTTCATTGAAAGCAATTTCACCGCGGAAGGCGCGGTGTGCGAAGAGATGAAACCGCTTTTTTTCTCCTTCCTGTTTCACCCTGTCGTTGTCTGTCTCATTCTGCCTTACTCTTTTTTCTGCGCTCTTTACGTCCTCCGCGGTGAAAAAGACCGTTTATTTATTTTTCCTTGCCGTTGCTTTTGACTTCAGCGGCGGCCGCAGGCTTCACCAGCCCATTCGTTTCCCTGATCTTCTGCTCCAGCTCTTCGGCCACCGTAGGGTTGCTCTTGAGGTATTCCCTTACGTTTTCCCTTCCCTGGCCGATCCTGTTGCCCCCGTAGCTGTACCATGCCCCGGCCTTCTCGATAATGCCTTTATCTACCCCGAGGTCGATAACTTCCCCGGTCTTGGATATGCCCTCATTGAAGTAGATGTCGAATTCCGCCTGCCGGAAGGGGGGAGCAACCTTGTTCTTCACGATCTTCACCCTTACCCTTCCCCCGATCGTCTCCTGTCCTTCCTTGAGGTTATCGATCTTCCTGATGTCGAGCCTCATGGAGGAGTAGAACTTCAGGGCATTTCCTCCGGTCGTCGTCTCGGGGTTGCCGAACATCACCCCGATCTTCATCCGTATCTGGTTGATGAAGATGAGGGTGGTCATGGATTTCGATATGGCGGCGGTGAGCTTCCTCATCGCCTGGCTCATGAGGCGCGCCTGCAGGCCGGGCAGGGCATCTCCCATGTCCCCCTCTATTTCCGCCTTGGGGACCAGGGCGGCCACCGAATCCACCACGATGATATCGACGGCCCCGCTCCTGACAAGGGTTTCCGCCACCTCGAGGGCCTGCTCCCCGGTATCCGGCTGGGAGACGAGGAGGTCCTCCACATTCACCCCGAGCCTGCCCGCATAGTTCACGTCCAGGGCATGCTCCGCGTCGATGAATGCGGCAACCCCTCCTGCCTTCTGTGCCTGCGCGATGGCATGCAGGGCGAGAGTCGTCTTGCCCGAGGATTCAGGCCCGAATATTTCGACCACCCGACCACGCGGAAAGCCCCCGATGCCGGTCGCGATGTCCAGGGCCAGGGAGCCGGTGGGTATCGCCTGTATTCCTTCGGCCACCTCGCCCGCGCCGAGGCGCATGATCGCTCCCTTCCCGAAATTCTTCTCGATCTGGGAGATGGCCATCTCAAGGGCCTTGCTCTTATCCTTATCCTTATTCATATTCATATTCATTCAAACGCCTCCTTCTGCCGCCGCCTGCATTTTCGGGGATGTCCTCCCCTTTTCCCTGCCATGGCAGCAGCTTACGCTTTGTTGTTCAATGCGAAACCGGCTACCTTCGCGTATTCTGCTCCCGCCGGCTTCAGTTCGCTTTTCATGAGCAGAATCTCTTTCGCCTCTATAGTACCAAAAAAGGTATCCTTAAGTGCAGCGAACTCCTTATCCAGTACTATCTTCCTCGTCCTCTCCTTCACCCTTCCCATGGTGAGGTGGGGAGAGAATTTCCGTCCCTCCTTCACAAAGCCGAGGACATGCAGGGAATCCTCGATATCCCGGTACAACGCTTCCAGCTCTTCGGAATCTCCGATCCCCGCCCATATGACACTGGGCTGTTTCAGAGAAGGGAAAGCCCCTGTCCCTTGGATAGCGAGGGCAAAAGAACGGTGGCGGGAGCAGACGGAGGAGAGCGTCCGCCGTATCCCGGGAACCGTCTCCTCCCGTATTTCGCCGAGGAATTTCAGGGTCAGGTGGATGTTGTACGGAGCGACCCAGCGCACCCCCCGTGCTGCAGGCCGCACTCTTTCGATCACCGCTCCGACGGCCTCCCTGACTTCCGCCGATATATCCAGTGCTATGAAACATCTCACAGGAGGTACCTCCAGAGCTGCAGCAGCCCGTTTGTACAGAGCCCCGCCGCCACATCATCGAGCATGATCCCGGCACCCCCCTTTATTCTGCTCTCGATGCTCCTGATGGGAGGCGGCTTTAGTATATCGAAAAGCCGGAACAAAAAAAAGGATGCTGCCAGGTAGGGTCCTGTCAGAGGGAGGAACATCATCGCCACAAGGTACCCCACAAACTCGTCGATAACGATATGTTTGCTGTCCTGCTGTCCAAGCCCTTTTTCTGCTATATGGGCGCTTACCGTCCCCAGTACCAGCCCCCCGGCGGCGAGGAGGACCAGCACGTCCGGACCCGGCTTTGCAAGCCAGAGGAACGCTACTCCGGCCAGGGTACCAAACGTTCCCGGAGCAAAAGGGAGATATCCGATAAAGAAGACGGTGGCGATACTATGGAACAGGAATCCGTAAAGGGCCTTCAAGAAGGTATTCCATTTCATATCTCCCCTTTCATTACACAGGTCATACTGTCGGGACCGGCACGGATTTCAGCCCGGTATTCTCCTTCCGGGAGGGCGGAAGGACGCTGTCGCAACGCCGGAAGATCGGCGGGACCGCCGGTTTTTTCCTGGGAAAATGTCCTTCAACTTATTGTAACAAAAAAGTTATCTTCTCATCAAACCCGGTGAGCCCTGGCGTAACAGCAAAATGATAATGACCTATTGGGGAGCTGTCATACTGAGCTTCGAGATTGCTTCGTTTTGCCCGCAATGACAGAGAGAGCGTTCTTTGTGGCTTGTCACTGCGAAGGGTCGTATCCCGAAGCAATCTTGTTTTTCTCCTTTGCATCGTTCCTTTGCTGCGCTTGCCCTGACAAAACCACGAAAAACTCTTGACATTCAAAATCATGTTTGTTTTACTACTGTACGATTGTACGAGAAGAGCGCTATAGAATTCACGGGGCACCTTCCGGTGGGGTAGCGCAATGGCGAGATGGGGCCCCGAGGGGCTGCAACAGAGCTGTTGAGGGTGGAAAGGAAGTTCAGGCGGATAAAGGACTATCGAGAGATATCGAAGCTGCTTGTTGCCTTGCAACACAAGGAATGTCGACAGAAAGGAAGTCGCTGCGTAAGATCATGGCTGGGGCGTGTCAAGGATTTTGTGTAAGTGCCTATTTATGATAGTCATGCCAAGGGCATTCTTCCTTCAAAGAGAATTGCAAATTGATTCAGTGCATCCCGCCAGTTTTTTATCGGCATCGTCCATTTCTTAGCACTATTCCTCAGGGCAAGATACAGCAGCTTGAATGCCGCCTCATCGCGGGGAAAGGAGCCCCGGTTCTTCGTCACCTTCCGCAGGGACATATTCAACGACTCTATCGCATTGGTCGTGTAGATTATCTTGCCGTATGTCCGGAGGATACCCAAACAGCGGCACTATCCGCTCCCAGTTATTCCGCCACGAACCACTGATCGTAGGGTACCGCTCATCCCATTTCCGGCCAAACGCCTCGAGATGCAGGGCAGCCTGTTCGACCGTTGCCGCACGGTAAATGGCCTTCAGGTCCGAGGCCACTTCCTTCCTCTGCTTCCAGGACACATGCTTTAAACTGTGCCGCACCATATGCACCATGCACAGCTGCACCTGTGCCTTCGGATAGATCGCCTCGATCGCCTCCGGCAGCCCCTTAAGTCCGTCCACACAGACGATGAACACATCTTGAACCCCTCGGTTCTGAGGTAGGATAGAAAGAGTGGACACCAAAGTTGAGTACAATACAAGGACGGAGGTGTCGGACATGAGCAGGAAAGGGATACCGCAAGGAAGGTACACAAAGGAATTTCGAGAGGAAGCGGTGAAAC
>JADLDZ010000069.1 GCA_020846375.1 Nitrospirales bacterium
TCGGAAAAGGCCCTTGTGCAGATGATGGGGTTATCGGCGTTCCGGTTGACATCCATCACCGGGATGAGGGGCATAGTGATACCCGCATCCCTCGCCTCGACAGCCATCGCCCCGAGGGCGGCATCGAGAAGAGCCACCGCTTCAGGGTCGCTCCTGTCGACAGCCGCGGCAATGGCCATGGGACAGGGGAAGGGGGTGGTTCCCGCAATCTGCTGCTCCACTCCCCTTTCGATATCCGAGGCGATGAGGAGGGGAACAGCGGCCAGGGACTGAAGGGAGCGGAGAAAGGCGCGGACCTCCTCCCTCTCTCCGCCGAAGACGATGAAGCCGCCGATCCCCTTCTCCACAAGCCCGATTATTCTTGTGCGATACTCTTCCTTGCGGATCTCATACCCGTCAAGCCTGCTGATCACCAACTGGTAGAGCCTTTTTTCGAGGGTGTCGGGTGTGGATATACGGCCGGTAGACATGGTAGAGAGTTTATCAGATAGAGGCAAAAGGAGACAACCGGAGGGACAGCCCCGGTTGCGCAAGGGTGCGGGAAAAAGTACAATACACTATCGTTTTTGCAGACATCCGTTCAGGGGGGGGCAATGTGTGAGTTCTGTACGCAGCACGGCGAGGGAAAGATCTGGTACAAAAACGCATCCAACTTTTCCCGGGACCTCGTCGCCGACCTGGAGCGCCGGAAGTATATCGAAGGCTTCCTCGAAAACACCATCCAGGACGGCTTTGCCACTCTCGGACGTATCGAAGCCCTCTTCAGGAAGAGAGGCAGACTCCCGGATTCCGTGGCAGGCAGGATGGAGGAGCGGGCAAAGAGGGAGCACTACGGGCAAGTCCTCCCCCTGGAAGAGGTACGGGAGCTGGTCATGAAGGCGGAGACCATTGTCCGCATGCCCTGCGCATGCCGCTGGACCGCGCAGAAGAAAGAGAAGCGGTGCTGTTACGGCATCAGCTACGGCCCTGACGCGTGGTACAAAAACATCGATATGCGCTACTTCGGAAAGCTGCCGGACGGAGGCCAGGAATCCCTGGAACGGGAGGAAGCGCTGCGCCAGATGGAGGAGATGGAAGAGCACGGGGCCGTCCATACCATCTGGACCATGATGACCCCTTTCATAGGAGCGGTCTGCAACTGCACCGCCCGTGACTGCATCGCCATGAAGACATTGTCGGGAATCAGGGTGGAGCTCATGGCCAGGGCGGAATACGCCGCGGTGGTAGACAGTGGGCTCTGCAGCGGGTGCGGTCTCTGTGCTGAACGCTGCCAGTTCGATGCAATCTCGTCCAACCACGGGGGCGGCAGGGAGTACGCCTCTATAGATCCCTTCAAATGCTTCGGATGCGGCCTCTGCCGCAGGGCGTGCATGTCCGGCGCCCTTTCGCTGAAACTACGCTGACCGGCAGGACCTCTCCACCCCGCCATCACCCCCGTGTCTGGAGAGGCAACGCTTTGAGGTACTCGAAGGCCCGCCGCGCCGCCTCTTCCGGCTTGAAGGGATAGGTATACAGATCGACGGTGAGAAATCCGTCATAGGCATGGCGGGCGAGGAGCCCGAGGAGAGCTTCGAAATCGATATCGCCCAGGCCGGGAATAAGATGATAATGCTTCCTGGCTTTTATATCTTCAAGATGGACATGAAAGATCTTGCCCGCGAGGGAACGTATGGCCGCCTCGGGGTCCTCGCCCGCCAGATGGCTGTGTCCGAGATCGAGGTCGGCGCCGAAATAGGGAGAGTCGATCTCTGCGAGGAGCGCCGTCAACTCCCCTGCGAATTCGATGAGAAGCCCCTGCTCGTACTCCATGCCGATGCGGATATTTCTCCCCTCCGCATACTCGATCACCTCCTTCAGTGATTCCCTGAGGAGATCCATGGAGCGCTCCGGGGTTATTTCCGGCATGGAGCGGCCCGAAGTGATGCTTACCATCGGGGAGCCAAGGGCATGGGCGAGGTCGATGCTCTTCTTGCAATAATCGACCCTCCATTTACGCGCCGTGGGGTCGGGGTTGGCGAGGGAAGGCTCGAAAATGGGGTCCCAGAGCTTTCTGCCGTAGTAGCCCCGCACGGTATTGGCATTGACATTGGCCACTTTGACGCCGGTCCATGCGATGGTTTCCTTCACCCTGTCGATATCAGAAGCGGTCATTGCATGCACATAGAGATGGGGAATGTCGGCGAGAAGCTCCACCCCCTCATATCCGATGGAAGAGATCTTCTCAACCGCCTTGACGACCGAATAACGGACAAAGGCGTTCGTGCTGAACGAAAGTTTCATGTATGCCTCCGTGGGTGCGCACCTGTTGAACTTAATTGTAGGACAAGAGCAGGGTGCTGTCAAGAAACTGCAGCATTTCCGTTTTCCGACAGCCGTGCGGAGTGCGGCATATGAAGGCTCCGGATTCCTTTGCGCCGGGGGAGAAGGTATAATTGTAGAGACGCCCGCAAAGGAGAAGATACCCGCGCGGAGTACCCGCACTTTTGCCGGACGGTGGCCATGATAAAAAAAAATATAGCACTTTTCCTTCTTTTTCTTCTGCTCCCCTGGCCTGCGCATGCAGCGGGGGAGTACCGTGACATCACCCTCGGGCAGCGGGTGAAGCTCCCCGGAAGCCTGTTTCATACCGGAGCGTACCGGGTCCAGTGGTGGTATTTCACCGGGCATCTCTACGACAAAGGGGGGCGGGAGTTCGGGTATGAGCTCACCTTCTTTGCCTTCGGTGTTCAGAAGCGGGCCTACGCTTCGGAATTCGGGATGAACTCCCTCTACCTTTCCCATTTCGCCATTACCGACGTGACGGGAAAACGCTACTATTTTGCCGACAAGGCCGACCGGGGGGCTTTCGGCTTTGCGGGGGCGCTGGATAATAGGTTGAAAGTATGGGTGGGAAAGAACTTTCTCGAGGGGACGGCAAGAAAAATGCACCTTTCCGCTGCGGGGGGGGATATGGCACTCGACCTTACGCTCGTCCCCCGGAAGAACGCGGTCCTGCACGGCAGAGGGGGATACTCCCGCAAGTCGGAGGAATCACCCCTGATAGCCTCCCTCTACTTCTCTTTCACGCGCATGAGCACAGAGGGGCGTCTGCGGATCGGCACTGCCGATTTCACGGTGAAGGGAGCGAGTTGGTTCGACAGGGAGATCTCCTCGCGCGGGCTGGGGAAAAACAATGCGGGCTGGGACTGGTTTGCGCTGCAGCTCGATGACTCCCGTGAGATCATGCTGTACCTCATTAGAAACAGGGACGGCTCCCTGGACAGGTGCTCGTCGGGCACTATCGTGTACCGGGACGGAAGATACCGGCATCTTCCCCTGGAGGAGTTCAGCATCACCACGCTGAGTCGGTATACCTCGAAAAAGACGGGAGCGCAATACCCCGCGCAGTGGAGGGTTTCGGTCCCTTCGGAAAGCCTCCTCCTCACCGTAA
>JADLDZ010000070.1 GCA_020846375.1 Nitrospirales bacterium
GACAGGGTGGTGAGGAGCAGCATGAAAATATCGGGATGCGGGTCCCGCTCGGCCAGGAAGCTGAGATTCAGCTCCAGGAGCTCGGACAGGGCGAGGAATTTTCTGAAGTCCTCGCGCAGTGTTTGAAAAGGGCGTATGATATCTGCCTGGGTCAGCCGGGGAAGGGTGCTTTCTTCTTTCCCGAGAAAGGAAATCAGGGAGTAGGTCAGGGGTTCGAGACTGCTTCCGAAGCGGCTCTTTACCTTTCGCGGACTCTTTGCAAAAGCCTTGAGCAGCCCGTATTCGGGGGTAAGATACGTTACGATAAGATCGGCCTCTCCGAAGACAGTGCTCCTGAGGACAATTCCCTTTGCTCTCTTCAGCATCCCTTATGGCGGCGGCCGCCTGGAAGCGGTCCTCCCTCCCATGCACTCCGTTTCTGCAAGAGCACCGGAGGGAAGGCCCGGCAGGCGCTCTCCTTCACATGATATTGCCGAAATCCTCGGGCCTGAGGTTCTTGAGCCACTCTTCGAGCTCATCCGCCCGCCGCACTTCGAGGACACTCTCTTCCACAAAGATGGGGGACTGAACCCTGAGTGCCACGGCCACGGCATCGGAGGGCCTCGAGTCGATGGAGACCTCTCGCGTCCCGTCGCCCGCCTTGATAAGGGCATAGTAAGTGTTATCGACAATCTCGGTGATGACGATCCGGCTTACCTTGACCTCCAGCCCGTCGAAAACATTCCTGATGAGATCATGGGTAAGCGGCCTCGGCGTCACCACCTTGCCCAGGGCAAGGGCGATGGCGTCCGCTTCCGGCTTTCCGATCCATATCGGCAGCGTCCTGTTTCCGTCCACCTGCTGCAGGAGCAGGATGTACATGCCGCTCCTCGGGTCGAACAGAAGCCCCTCCACCTTCATCTGAATGAGCATTTATTTGAACCCCAATTCACGCAACATATTATCCCTACTGCGCCAGTCCTTCTTTACCTTTACCCACAATTCGAGAAAAACCTTCGTGCCGAGCAGGTCCTCTGCCTCGCGACGGGCACTCGTTCCCACCGCCTTCAGGCGTGCTCCCTCTTTTCCTATTATAATACCCTTTTGCCCTTCTCTTTCAACATAAATATTCGCCTGGATCAGGACGACTCCGTCCTCTCTCTCGCTCCATTGCACCACTTCCGTCGCCACGGAATGAGGCACTTCCTCTTCTGTCTGCTGCATGAGTTTTTCACGGATGATCTCTGCGACCATGAACCTCTCCATCTGGTCGGTGACGATATCATCGGGATAGTATCTCGGGCCTTCAGGCAGATTCCGGAGAAGAGCGGCAAGGAGCACCTCCACCCCATCCCCGTTCAGGGCGGAGACCGGGATGACCTCCCTGAAGGGGTACAGCTTGCCGTATGCGTCGATGACGGGAAGCAGCTCGGGCTTCCTCAGCGTGTCGATCTTGTTGACGACCAGGAATACGGGCTTCTCCAGGCCCTTCAGCATATCGAGGATATGCAGGTCTCCCCGCCCCGGGAGGGACGGCTCCACCAGGAAGAGGACGACATCGACCTCTTTTAGGGATGCCTGGGCCTCTCGCACCATCCACTCCCCCAGCTTGTGCTGCGGCTTATGGATTCCCGGGGTATCGACGAAAACAATCTGCGCTTCGGGCAGCGTCTTTACCCCCACCAGCCTGTTCCTGGTTGTCTGGGGCTTCGGGGTAACGATAGCCACCTTCTCCCCGAGGATGCCGTTGAGCAGGGTGGATTTCCCGACATTGGGTCTGCCGATCAGCGAAACGTATCCGGAACGAAACATGCTCTTTCCTCTTCCCTACCTGAAATAATGAGTTCTGCATTCCTTTTTGGAAATCCGGCGCCCTTCCTGCAGGCGTGCCGTTTACTGCAGCGCAGTGAGCGCTTCCCTGATCCTGTCGAGCCCCTTCATGATATTCTCCATGGAAGTGGCGTACGAGATCCTTATGTAGTCGTCATCGCCGAAGGCATCACCATGGACAAGGGCCACCTTCGCATCCTCCAGCAGGTACAGGGCCAGGTCCAGGGAGGATCGGATGGAGCGTGTCTCCACCCTCTTCCCGTAAAGCCGGGAGACGTTCGGGAAAGCATAGAAGGCCCCGTTGGGGTTCAGGCAACAGACATCCTTCACGGCGTTCAGACCGTCGACGAGGAATTTCCGCCGCTTGTCGAATTCCGTGCGCATCAGGGCGACGGAATCCTCCGGTCCGGTAAGGGCCGCCACCGCCGCCTTCTGTGCGATGGAGGTGGGGTTGGAGGTGGACTGGCTCTGGATGTTGGTCATTGCCTTGATGATCTCCTTCGGCCCCGCCGCGTACCCGATCCTCCACCCGGTCATGGCATGGGATTTCGAGAGGCCGTTCACCACGATGGTCCGCTCCTTGATCTCACTGCCCAGCGAGGCGATGCTGACGTGCTCCGTCCCGTCGTAGACGAGCTTCTCGTAGATCTCATCGGAGATGACATACATATCATGCCTGAGGACAATCCCGGCAATGGCCTCCAGGTCTTTCCTGCCGTATGCCCGGCCCGTGGGATTCGAGGGGGAGTTCAGGATCAACGCCTTCGTTTTCTTCGTGACGGCCCCGGAGAGCGCTTCGGGACGCACGACAAAGCCGTCTTTTTCGTATGTCTTTATGCAGACGGGCGCTGCATCGTTCAGGAGCGCCTGGTCGGGGTAGGAGACCCAGTAGGGGGACGGAATGAGGATTTCGTCGCCGGGACCGAAGAGAGCCTGCGCTATATTGTACAGGCTGTGCTTTGCCCCGCAGGAGACGATGATCCCGTCCCGTGTGTATTCCAGGCCGTTGTCCCTCCTGAACTTGTCCGCTACCGCGTCCTTCAGTTCGTCGATTCCGCCCACCGGTGTATATTTTGTAAATCCGTCCCGGATCGCTTTGATCGCCGCCTCTTTCACATAGTCCGGCGTGTCGAAATCGGGCTCACCGACACCGAAGTTCACTACATCGATCCCCTGTGCCTTCATGGCTTTCGCCTTCGCGTCCACGGCAAGGGTCGGCGACGGCTTGATCTTTGCAGCTCTCTCGGAAAGCATATGCGGGTCCTCCTCTGGGAATGCGCAGTCCGGAACAGCGTGGAACGCCTGTCCGACACACAGGTATTCCATTATACCTTATTTTTCGCTTTCAGTTCCCGGATCCTGGTGAGGGTATCGCGGTAGTTCTCATTGGAGGGGCTCAGTTCCAGCGCCTTGTGCGCCAGGGACTCGGCTTCGTCGAGGTTGCGTCCTTTCGTATAGTAGAGCCAGGCGAGATTGTTATACGCGTCGCTCATTCCCGGATCTGCCCTGAGCGCTTTCCGGTAGCATTCCTCCGCCTCGTCGGTCCTGTCCGCCCGGAAATGGATATTCCCCATATAAAGATACGCCCCAGGGAGCCTCTTCGCCGCCTTCCTGTACTCCGCGAAGGCGCTCTCCGTCTCGCCGTTCCGCTCATAGGCGACGCCCAGGTTGATATGCTCCTCCGGGGAAAGGGGATCGTCGAGGACGATGATCCGCGGCAGCGAGCAGGAGGACAGAAAAGCGAGGAGGACGATGCAGAATATGCCCCTTCCGTACAGCGCCCTCATCCTCACGGTCTCACTGCCCGGCATGCGCCCCCTCCTTCGGCCGCACCAGCAAGGTCCAGAATTTCGTCTTCTCCCACTTCTTCAGGAGAGTGCTCTTCCTGATGAAAACCCCCTCCTCACGGCCCGAGTTGGCGTATACGCCCTCTTCATCGAAACCGACAATCACCATGAAATGGGGAGACTCATACATCAGCAGGCCGTAATCCACCAGAACGATCAGGGGATACCCTTCCCGCACCTTCCCGGTGAGGTCTTCCCATCCACCGGAATACTGGTGCGCCTGCAGCCCTGTCCTGTTCGCATAGAAAAGCATATCGATCCCGAGGGTGCCCCGCGCCGTCCTGCTGTAAATATCACGGGCAATGTCCTCCGGCGCCGCTTTGACGCCCCAATAGTGCAACACCCCTGCCAGGGAAGCGGGGCCGCACTGGTAGTCCTCCTGCGGGTAGAAAGGAATTGGGCCGATGCGCACCACCGGCGTATCACGGCGGGGGAAAGAGGCCGCACACGATACGGACAGAAAAAGAGCGAGAAAGAGGAGGCACCCTGTATGGAAAACCGTCATTTCTCTCCGCAGTACGCCCTCCTTGAGAGATGGCAACGAAAGGCTGAGCCGGGTCGTATACGCCGAGTGCGCGGTATTGTGCGCATACGTCCTGTTACAATTGTAGCGTATCCGGAAAGCAAACGCATCAAGAGAGAAGCAGAAAAAGGCAGGGTGAGACAAAAAAAGGCAGAATAAAGCAGAAGAAGTCAGAGTAAAACAGAAAGAGACAGCGGAGAGCAACCACCCCCCTGTCATTGCGGGCGGAGCGGAACAATCGCAAGGGAACACATACTGGCCATACGCTTTGATGCGGCTGCTCCGATGTCCTTTGCCGCCGGGCTTACTTGTATACTCTCCTCGCCTTGCTTCCCAAGGCGATCAGCATCTCATACGGGATAGTATCCGCCCTCCGGGCAAGCTCGGCGGCATCCAGAGACAGTTCCCCCTGCTTCCCCAGGATCACGACATCATCGCCTTCCTCCGCATCAGGCACCTCCGTCACATCGACCATGGTGAGGTCCATGCAGACACGCCCCACGACGGGCGCCCTCTTCCCCCTCACAAGGACTTCCGCATTGTTGGAGAACTTCCTGTTGAAGCCGTCCGCATACCCCAGGGCGATGACGGCGATGCGGCTTTCCCTCTGCGTAACGAACGTCCTGCAGTAGCTGACGGGCGCCCCCGCCGGCATCTTCCGCAGGGCGACAATGCGCGTCTTCACCGTCATGACGGGCTGCAGGGAGACGGCGGCCGGGGACGGGCTCCCCTCAGGAGCGCTGCCCCGCTCAAGGGGAGAATATCCGTACAGCATCAGCCCGGGTCTGACCGCGCCGAAATGGGATTCGGGGAGGGCCATGATCGCGGCGCTGTTCGCCATATGGAAGAGCGGCACCTCCACCCCCCCAGCGGACAGCTCGCTCTGAAGCGCCCGGAACTTGTTGATCTGTTTCTGGGCGAAAGAGACATCGATCAGGTCCGCTTCAGAGAAGTGGCTCATCACCCCGGCAATCCGGATCCCCCGCAGGAGGGAGATTTCTCCGATCTCCCGCGCGGCATCGCCCCCCAGGCCGATCCGCCCCATTCCCGTATCCACCTTGACATGCACGGAGATCTCCCTGTTGCCCCTCTCCGCCTCTCTGGAGAGGGCGGAAGCGGACTCCTTGCTGCCGACAACGGGGATAAGGTCATGGACGAGGACATCGTCGCCTCCGGGGCGGGAATCGAAAAGGACGAGCAGTGGCACGGAAATCCCCGCCTGGCGCAGTATCTTCGCCTCGTCCGTAAAGGCGACGGCCAGATAGTCGGCCCCATCTTTCACCAGCCTGCGGGAAACCTCCACCGCGCCGTGCCCGTACGCATCCGCCTTCACCACGGCAATAACACGGCTGCGGGCAAGCCCCCGCACGACACGGAGATTGGCGGAAAGTGCGCGCAGATCGATTTCGGCGATCGCGCCCCTGTTCATACGCATCCGGTGCGGAAGGAACGCACCTTCTCCTGTCTATTTCTCACCCTTTGCAGGCTCCTCCTCCTTCTTTTCTTCCGCCATCGTCTTTTTCGTAGGGGTCACATCTATTTCATCAGGCTCATTGGTAGCCTTCTTGAAATTCTTGATCGCCTTTCCCATACCGCTGGCGAGTTCCGGCAGCCTTCTGGCACCGAACAGAATAACGACAATGACCAGGACGATTACCAGTTCCTGCATTCCAAGACCGAACATAGAACACCTCCTTCTTCTCCCATGGCCGACGGCTCATGGCATTTCATACAGTGGCTTGCGGCACTTTTCTATTGTACTATGAATCGCAAGCGGGGAACTATCCGATACCCTCTGAAAGTCTTCCGGGGTATTGATGTTGATGAACGACCGGCCGCCCGGGTCAAGAGTCCGCAGCGCGGACTCCCCGACAAAATGGGTGGAAGCCTCTCCGAAAAAACGCTTCATCGATGTCCTGCCGTTCATAATGCCTTCTTCAAGAAAGGGGAGGGCCGTCTTCGCGTAGACTCCCAGCAGGGGCTGCGGCTTGCCGTCGTATACGGGAACCGTGACATCGACCCTCCCCGAGGCAGATGCCCGCCGGTGCTCCTCACAGAGGAGGGCGACGACGTCGCCCCGTAAAAACGGCATGTCGCAGGCAGAGACAAGGATGGCATCTCCCCCGGCGTTCAGCAGGCAGGAGTAAATCCCCGACATGGGCCCCCGTGAAGGCAGTACATCACCGACCATGGGTACTCCCAGGAAGAAGTAATGCTCCGGCATGTTGGTACTGATGAGCACCTCGCGAAAGAGCCCTTTCAGCAGATCGACATTCCTTCTGATGAGGGGAACTCCTTCGATCTCGATAAACCCTTTGAGGACGGGGAACCTCCGGTTCTCTCCCCCCGCCAGGACCGCTCCGGCAATCCACTCCCCCGCCGCCTTTCCGTTCGCCGGGCTCATTACGTGATGATCACTCCTGCATAGCCGACAACGCGTGCGTAATCGCCGCTCGTCTCCCCTGAGGTGGCATACTGCACCAGCCTCGCCTTCGAGGCGCCGAGGGCCAGGGCGGCATAGAGCATGACCGTAACCGGGACCACTCCGCACATGGAGATCCGCTCACGCCGCACCGTTGTATACAGCCCCTCCGGGTTGAGTGCACCTATCTCCCGCAGGGCGAGACCGTCCAGCCTCTTTGCCGTATCATGGGCGACATAATGGCTCATATCGGAACTTGCCACGATCACCACCTCATATCCCACCCCGCCTATGGCTGCAGCGAGCCCCCTGCCCATCTCCTCGCACTCCCTCAGCGAGGCACCCATCAGGAGCAGGGGAACGATTTTCGCTCCGCCTGCACAATGGGCGATGAAAGGCAGCTGCACTTCGAGGGAATGCTCATGCGCGTGCGCCTGGACATCGGCGGTGAGATAGGGCACCTTTTGCAGGAGACTCCGGGCGAGGCTCTCGTCGATGGAGAGGGTACCGGAGGGAATCTCCCACTCCCCCGAAAGCATGAGGGATGCCGGGGCGCCGAGCCCCGTGTGGTTCGGACCCAGAAGGAGGAAGGTATGGGGCTGTTGAAGGGAGGCGTAGACGGCGCCCGCCACCGCTCCCGAATACATCAGGCCCGCATGAGGGGAAATGACGCCGATCGCCTTCTCCTTTACGGCGGGGACGGCATACTGCGCCACCTGTCCCTTCAGGCGCGCGGCATCCCCATAATAAAACTGCCCCGCCACTGCCGGAGGCCTTTTCACTCGCCCTCCCCGTACACTTCCTCTTCCGTTTCGTACGACATATTGCTGAAGTCGACGAACCGGGTCTTGTCCGAGAGGAAGGTCAGATGAACCGAACCGGTGGGTCCGTTCCTCTGCTTCGCGATGATGATTTCCGCTTTGCCCTTGTTGTTCGGGTTGTTCTTATTGTAGAGCTCGTCCCGGTACAGGAAGATGATCACATCCGCATCCTGCTCGATGGCTCCGGATTCCCGCAGGTCGGCAAGAGTGGGCTTCCTGTCTCCCCTCTGTTCCACGGCCCTGTTCAACTGGCTGAGGGCGATCACCGGCACGCTCAGCTCCTTTGCCAGTGCCTTCAGCGAACGGGATATTTCCGAAATCTCCTGCTCCCTCCGCTCGAAGTTCCCCCTGCTCCGCATGAGCTGGAGATAATCGACCACCACCAGGCTCAGCCCCCGGTGCTCCCTCTTCAGTCTCCGGGCCTTGGCGCGCATCTCGAGCACGGAAACGCCGGAGGAGTCGTCGATATAGATCGGAGAGGCCGCAAGGTTGCCTGCCGCGGCAGTGAGCTTTGGCCAGTCCTGCCTTCCGAGGAACCCCCTTCGCACCCGGGAGGCATCCACCATGCCCTCCGAGCAGAGCATCCTCATGGCAAGCTGCTCCTTGGACATTTCGAGGCTGAAGATGGCCACCGGCTCCTTCATCTCCACCCCCACATGCTGGGCGATGTTCAGCGCAAAGGCGGTCTTCCCCATACCCGGCCTCCCGCCGATGATGATGAGGTCTCCGGCCTGAAACCCGGCCGTCATCTCGTCCAGATCCTTGAAACCCGTGGGTGCCCCGGTAATCGTCTCTTTCTTGTCGTACAACTGCTCGATCATCCTGATGGAATCCTTGACAATGGATTTCATGTCGCTGAAGGACACCTTCGTCCTCTTATCCGCGATATCGAAGACCATCTTCTCCGCATGGTCCACCATTTCATCCGCATCGAGGCTGTCCTCGTACACCTTGGCCGTTATCTGCGTGGCGGTCTGTATCAGCGCCCGCATCAGGGCCTTTTCCCTGACGATCTTCGAATGGTACCGGATGTTCGCGGAGGTGGGGACGCTGTTGGCGAGGGTGGTCAGGTAGGCGATCCCGCCCACGGTTTCAAGGTCGCTGTTTTTCTTCAGATGGTCGGTAAGGGTGATGATGTCGATGGGCTCGTTCCTGTCGAAAAGGTCGAGCATGGCGTTGTACAGGCGGCGGTGGGATTCCTTATAGAAGTCATCGGGGGAGAGCACCTCGAGGACCTTGGGGAGGGCCTCGTTGTCGAAGATGATGGAACCGAGTACCGATTGTTCCGCTTCGATGTTCTGGGGAGGCAATTTATCGATAGAGACATCGGACAGCTTCATGATCCATTCCCTCCACGCTTCAGGGGTGGAAATGCAGGATAGGGGAAAGAGGGCTCCGGAAAAGAGCCCCTGCCCCGGATCCCCGCTCCCCTCACCTGCCGTATCTTATTCCGCCACCACCTGGACGGAGAGGTGGGCGGAGACTTCGGGATGAATCCTCACCGGGACTGTATAGCTTCCGAGCCGCTTGATGGGCTCCTCCAGCATGATGCGCTTCCTGTCGACCTCGATTCCCTCGTTCTTCAGCGCCTCGGCAAGATCCATTGCAGTGACGGCGCCGAAGAGCTTCTCCTCTTCTCCCGCCTTTGCCTTTATGGTGACGGCTGCAGCCGTGATCCTCGCCGCAAGATTTTCGGCGCCGGTCTTCGCTTTCCTGACCGCTTCATGGATCTTTCTCTTCTCGTGCTCCAACGCCCGCATATTCTTCGGGTTCGCCTCGACGGCGAATCCTTTCGGGATCAGAAAATTCCTCGCATAGCCGTCTTTCACCGCAACCATGTCTCCGATCTGGCCCACGTTTTTGACATCATCCTTGAGAATCACCTTCATATGAAAAATCTCCTTTCGCTTCAATTTCGGCGTTAAAATTTAAAATATAGTATAACCAATTGCGAGAAAAAATAGTAAGGTGCGGCTCAGGAGAGATTCCCCCTGGGAGGCAACTGGCCGGAGTGTGTCTACCCTCCGCTGAACCGCCGCTGCCGCACCGCCTCGTAGAGGCAGACGGTGGCGGACATCGCCACGTTCAGGCTCTCCGCCTTCCCGATAATCGGTATTTTCACCCGTTCCGTCGCCCTTGCGATCAGCTCTTTTCCCGGACCATGCGCCTCGTTGCCGAAAGCCACGGCTACCGGCCGAACGAAATCGAAGGCATACACCGGCATCGCAGCGCGGACGTCCGCCACGACCAGCGCTATGCCGGCCGATTCGCAGTAATCGGCAAGGGCGCCGGGAGCGGAATGGACGACAGGGAGGGAGAAGAGGCTGCCGGCAGTGGCCCGTACCGTCTTCGGCATGAAGGCATCGCAGGAACCGGGAAGAACGACCACCCCATCCGCCCCCGCTGCATCGGCGGCCCTGATGATAGTACCGAGGTTTCCCGGGTCCCGGATGCCGTCGCACACAACGAGGAAGGGGGCGTCCCTGAAGGCGATATCCCCGAGAGCGGCCACGGGATACGACACGAGAGCAACAATTCCCTGGGGGGTCTCGGTATCCGCAAGCAGGGAAAGGAGCGCTTCCGGCACTTCCAGGAGCACTGCTTCCCGCTCTCCGCGTCCGGGGTCTCCTGCATCGCCCTTCTGCACAATCCGCCTCAAGAGCTGCTGTCCCTCTCCTCTTCCCCCGAAGTCTCCAGTGAAGAACACTCTTTTGATCACGGCATGCGGGGAGGAGATGGCCGTGTCCAGCAGATGAGGCCCTTCGACCAGGAAAGCCGTGTTTCGGTACTTCCCTCTTTTTTCCCGTATTCTGAGAGCCTCTTTTATCATCGGATTCGACGGACTGGTAATTCTCAGCGCTCTCACAGTTGTATCTTGAACGGGGCGGGGATGAAGGTAAGAATAAAAATGAGCAGTGCAAGGAAACCGACGGCCTTTCTCCGGGGGTCGAGGGGAAGTTCCCGGTAGAGCACCGGCGGGTGCTTGATCCCGAGGACAGGCATGAGCACCGCCCAGAGCAGCCATCCCTCCCAGCCGGTGCCCCCCGCGACCGCGGAAAGCCCCAGAAGCGCAAGAATACCCACCAGTGCCATGGAGAGATGCCGGTGTCTCTCCCCGAGAAGCGCATAGGCGATGTGCCCTCCATCCAGCTGCCCGATGGGGATGAGGTTCAACGCGGTGACAAAAAGCCCGATCCATCCTGCAAAGGCGACGGGATGGAGCAGGATGTCCGTGTTGATGGGGGGAGTCCCCACGATTATCCGTGACAAGCCGGTAAAGAGGAGGGAATTCCCGAGGCTCAGCACTCCCTCGCCCTGTGCCAGCGGCACCACCTCGGACATGCCGAGGCCGGTTACTGAAGCAATAACCGAGACAACAAACCCTGCAATCGGACCTGACGCGCCGATGTCGATGAGGGCGTTCCTCGTCATAATGGGGGACTTCATCTTGATGAAGGCGCCGAAAGTGCCGATGAGGGAGGGAGCGGGAATGAAGTAGGGGAGTGTCGCATAGGTATGATGCCTCTTCGAGGCAATGTAATGGGACGCTTCATGGACAAGGAGGATCGTCATGAGGGTGCCGGCAAAGGGGAACCCCTCCGGCAGCCTGCCGGGCTCCCGGAAGACATTGATGCCCTTCTGGAGCGCCCCTGCAGCCAGGGTGGTGGCAAAAGTGATAAAAAACAGGAGGATATGGAGTACAGGAACCTTCTTCATCAACAACTTTTCCTCCGGAAGTGCGGGCCGCTACGACGCGGGCCCGATGATCTTCCCTTTCACATCATAGTCATATGCGTCCACCACCTCCACCGTAACCACGTCACCGGCCTTCAAGGGTCCGGCCAGTGGCCCTGCGGCAGGCATCCCGTCTCTCTCAATAATGACCGCTCCGTCAATCTCCGGGGCGTGGGAATAGAGCCGGGCGATCACCACCTCGGCGTCCGCCTCGTCCACGACAGCGGGAAAGCGCTTTCCCACGAGTTCCCTGTTCCGCTCCAGGGAGATGAGAGCCTGTCTTCCCATGATCTCGTCGTATCTCCTCTCCTTCACCCTCTCCGGCACCTGCCCTTTCAACGCAGCCGAAGGCGTCCCTTCCTCCTTCGAGAATTTGAAGACGCCGAGCCTGTCGAACCGTACTTCCTCGATAAAGTCAACCAGCCCGTGAAAGTCCTCTTCCGTTTCCGAGGGGAAGCCGACGATGAAGGTGGTGCGCAGGGCAATGGAGGGAATGCGGCGCCTGATGTTCCTCAGCAGCCTGAGGTACTCCTTCCGCGTACCCCGCCTCCCCATGAGACGGAGAATCCTGTCTTCGGAATGCTGCAGGGGAATATCGATGTACTTGAGGATCTTGTCCTCTGTGGCGATGACTTCCAGCAGTTCGTCCGTGATCTCGGTGGGATAAAGGTACAGGAGCCTGATGAAAAAGTCACCCGGCAGGGATGCCATCTCCCGCAGCAGCGCCGCAAGGGTGGAGCCTGCGGTTTCCTTGCCGTAGCTGGTGATGTCCTGCGCCACCAGGATCAGCTCCCTCACCCCGCTCCGGACAAGGTCTCCGGCCTCCCGCAGGACCTCATCGCGGGGGATGCTCCTGAACCTCCCCCTGATGGACGGGATCACGCAGAAAGTGCATTTCTTGTCACACCCTTCGGCAATCTTGAGGTAGGCATAGGAGATCATGAGCCCCGGCTCAGCAGCGGATGCCGTAGCAGGCGCCGCCGCTTTCCCGGCCCTCTTCGCCCCTGCTTCCGCGCCCTCCCTCATTTTCAGACCCTTGCAATACTCGACAATCCTCTCCTCCTCGGAGACTCCCCAGAGCCCGTCGATCTCCGGGATCTCCTGCGTCAACTCGGCCCCGTACCTCTTGGCAAGGCACCCGAAAACGAGAAGGCTCTTCGCACCCTCGCCCCCGCTCCCCTGTTCTTTCTTGATTTCCGCCAGCCTGAGGATTTCGTCAACGGACTCTTCTTTCGCATCCCGGACAAACCCGCAGGTGTTTACGAGGAGGATATCCGCCTCTCCGCTTTCCTCCACCGGAATGAATCCCTCTGCCTCGAACCGCCTCGCCAGGTGGCCGGAGTCGACGGTATTCTTGGGACAGCCGAGGGTCGTTATATGTATCTTCACTGTCATGTTCTCCACTTCTTCCATAATAAATGCTGCTTCGTTATTGTACCACGAATACCGCACCCCGTCCCGGGAAGAGACGGAGACTCCCTTATGGCGCCTCTCTGCGGCGGCCCCTGCTCTTCATGACTGCGTGGTGGACCACCAGGTACCCGAGCACTGCGCACAGAATCCCTACGGAGGTAGTGCCGAGGAGAAAAGGCCAGAGGAGGGGCTTCATTTCCTTCAGAAAATAGGAGAAAGTGATCGCATTCCAGTCGATAGAAGGGATGATCGTGCCCATTCCGAGCATCCTCGCGCCGAGCCACGTGGAGAAGGTATAGAGGGGAACGATGGTCCAGGGATTGGTGATATAGACGCCGAGGATGGTGACGAACTTGTTCAGCTTGAATAGCCAGGCGGCCGCTATGCCCAGGACCGTATGCAGTCCCAGCAGGGGGGACATCCCGAGGAATATTCCTACGGCAAAGGAGAGGGCTATTTTCCGGGGGGAGTCCTGGATGCTGACAACCTCCCGCAGCTTGTCACGCAGGGCCAAAGTGCTGATACCCCTCCCCTCTCAAAGGCATTTCCCTGCCGTCCCCGTCCACCACCACCCTTTCCCCTGCGGTGACCTCCCCGACACAGAAGGCGCCGGGCACGGAGCCGGCAGGTGCGGTAAAGAGGAGCTCGTAATCCTCGCCGCCGGAGGCCGCAAGGACGAAGGGGTCGAGCTCCATGACTTCCGCGGCATAGTGCAGCGCGTCCGAGAGAGGAACCCGGTCCCGGTACACCCGCGCCCCCACGCCGCTCTCATCGCATATCCGGCTCAGGTCGATGAACAGACCGTCGCTCACATCGATCATCGCCGAGGCGTAGGGGAGCAGGGGCACCGGGTCGCGTGCCACCGGCATCAGGTGCCGTGCGAGAAGGGGCTCTGTTCTCTTCCAGGAAACAATCGTTGCTGAAGAGTGAACAAGGATTTCCAGATCCCTCTGCCCGCCGCTTTCCTGCCGACCCGGCCGGCCCGCAATGAACCTCTCCCTCCGAACGGCCTCCCTCGATTCCGGGGTGAGCCTTTTCAGGAGCTCCAGCCCGCATGCGGAGTCGCCGGTGGGCTGCGTCACATAAATCCTGTCCCCCACCGACGCTGCCCCTCTCGTGACGATCCTGTCGCCCTCTCCTATCACCGTAGCGGTAAAGGACGTATCATGCACCGCGGCGGTCAGATCCCCCCCCAGCAGCTCCACCCGGTAGAGCTCCATTGCGGCGGATATCCCCTCATAGAGCTCCCAGAAAAAAGTCTCATCGGCGTTTTCCCTCATCGAGAGGTTCAGGAAGAGATAGCGGGCGCTCCCCCCCATGGCCATGATATCGCTGACATTGACGGAAACCAGCTTGAAGCCCAGGTGGAAGGGGGAGGAAAAATCCAGGTCGAAATGGATCCCCTCGTTCATCGTATCCGTGGTGACGAGGAGTTTTTTCCCTTTGGAATCGATGACAGCGGCGTCGTCGCCGATACCGACGAGGACGCCGCTGCCCGGAGCATCGGATACGGGGCTAAACCTTCTTCTTATTTCCCTTAGAAGATGCAGCTCTCCCCGGTTTCGAAGTTGCATTCCCCCCCTTTGAGCCCTCCATTGCGCGCGGGCTTGTGTCCGTCTTTTTCTTCAGTGCGGGTTTTTCCGCAGACCCGGTCTTCACGGCCTGCGTCTTCGGCTCTTCCTTCACGGGTTTCCGTCCGTGCTCCCTGGCGGCCGTATCCCCGACGGCCTTCCCGGCCAGAGCGGTTTTCAGAACCTCATCCATGGTATCCGCCGCAATAAAGCGCATTCCCGCCTTCACGTATTTGGGGAGCTCATTCAGATCCTTCTCGTTTCTCCGGGGAATGATCACGGTCTTGACTCCCATCCTCTTGGCGGCAAGAGTCTTCTCCTTGAGGCCGCCGATGGGGAGCACCCTTCCCCGCAGGGTGACCTCTCCCGTCATG
Organism: Nitrospirales bacterium; assembly: GCA_020846375.1. Taxonomy (GTDB): domain Bacteria; phylum Nitrospirota; class Thermodesulfovibrionia; order Thermodesulfovibrionales; family Dissulfurispiraceae; genus Nitrobium. The sequence continues at coordinate 14,516 of JADLDZ010000070.1, forward strand.
GCGACATTCCTCCGCACCGGCCTCCCGGTGAGGGCGGAAGCGATGGCGACGGCCATGGTAATGCCGGCCGACGGCCCGTCCTTCGGGATGGCCCCCGCAGGAACATGGATGTGCAGATCGGAATGCGAGAAGGTATCGTCGCTTATCCCCAGTTCATGGGACCTCGATCGGACATAGCTCAGAGCGGCCTGGGCGGATTCCTTCATTACCTCCCCCAGTTGTCCGGTAAGAGTCAGGCTCCCCTTGCCCTTCAGCACGGTCGCCTCGATGTAGATAACGTCCCCCCCTGCTTCTGTCCAGGCCAGGCCGGTGGCGACACCCACCTCGTTCTCCTTCATCTCCTCTTCGGGGAGGAATTTGGGGACGCCGATGAATTCGTGCAGGTTCTCCGCCGTGATGGAGAACTTATTCCCCTTCTCCTCCGCTACCTGCTTCGCTACCTTTCTGCACAGGTTGGCGATCTCCCGCTCCAGGTTCCTGACCCCCGCCTCACGGGTATAGTGCGAGATGATCTGACGGACGGCGGAGTCGGCGATGGAGAGGACCTTCACGGTAATCCCGTGCTCCTCTAACTGCTTCGGAATCAGGTACTTTTTGGCGATCTGGAGCTTCTCCTCCTCCGTATACCCGGAAAGATAGAGAATCTCCATTCTGTCCCTCAACGGCCCCGGAATCGGATCCGCCAGGTTCCCGGTGGTGATGAACATCACGTGGGAAAGGTCGAAGGGAACCGCAAGGTAATGGTCCATAAAAGCGTTGTTCTGCTCGGGGTCCAGCACCTCGAGGAGCGCGGAGGACGGGTCTCCCCTGAAATCCATGCCGAGCTTGTCGATCTCATCGAGCATGAAGACGGGGTTGTTGGTGCCCGCCTGCTTGATTCCCTGGATTATCCTTCCGGGGAGAGCTCCCACATACGTCCTCCGATGGCCCCGGATCTCCGCCTCGTCGCGCACGCCCCCCAGAGACATCCGGACGAATTCCCTCCCCAGAGTCCGCGCGATGGAGCGGCCAAGGGACGTCTTGCCCACGCCCGGAGGCCCGATGAAGCAGAGGATGGGCCCCTTCATCTTCTCCTTGAGCTTCCTCACGCTGAGATACTCCAGGATTCTCTCCTTCACTTTCTCGAGGTCGTAATGGTCTTCGTTCAACACCTTTTCCGCCTTCTTGATATCCAGCGAATCCTTGGTGCTCTTTGCCCAGGGAATCTCGATGAGCCACTCGAGATAGGTCCTGATGGTTCCGGCCTCGGCGCTGTCGGGATGCATCTTCTCAAGGCGCTTCAGTTGCTTCTCCGCCTCTTTCAAGACCTTTTCCGGCATCTTCGCCTCTTCGATCTTCTTCCGGAATTCCCTGATCTCCTCGGCGCGCTCGTCAATGTCCCCCAGTTCCCTCTGGATCGCTTTCAACTGCTCCCTGAGGAAGTATTCACGCTGTGTCTTGTCGATCTCACCCCGGGCATCCGTCTGTATCTTCTGCTGGATGGTGAGGAGCTGCACCTCACGGGTAAGGATCTCTCCCACTCGCTTCAATCTCTCAACGGGATCCGCCATTTCGAGGATTTCCTGGGACTGCTCCGTCTTCAGTCCCAGGTTGGCGGTGATGAGGTCCGCAAGCCTCCCCGGTTCCTCAATGTTTTCGATGACTACCATCACATCGGGCAGGATGGTCTTCCCGAGCGAGACCACCTTGTCCATCTGCTCCTTGATGCTCCGCACCAGCGCCTCGATCTCGAGGGATGGCTCGACAGGCTTCTCTTCTCCCATCTTCTCTATTTCCGCAACAAAAAAAGGCTCCTGCTGGATATACTTCTCCACCCTCACCTTGCTGAGCCCCTGAACGAGGATCTTGACCCTGCCGTCGGGGAGCTTGAGCATCCTCATGATCATGCAGACCGTGCCCATGGTATAGAGGTCGTCCGGCTTGGGGGACTCCACATTCAGGTCCTTCTGGGCGAGCAGCAGGACCATCCTGTTCGTACTCAGAGCTTGATCGATCGCCTTTATGGATATGTCCCTCCCCACAAAAAGAGGAAGTATCATATACGGGAAAATCACGATATCCCTGACCGGCAACACCGGTACGGCATCAGGGATCTCTATCGTTTTTTCGTCCTCTTTATTCTCACTTTCGGCCATGTTCGGTTCCTCCCTGCCTGCGGTGGAAAACCTCCCTGTTTCCGGGAGCATTCCCCTGTCTTTCCCTTCTCTTCACTTTAACGGAAATCGGATCACTGCGATTCGTGCGCCGGCTGCTTTATCCGGTCGAGGAGATACTTCCTGAAGTCGCCTGCAAGCTCATTGTTCTTGAGGGCGAAATCCACCGTCGCCTTCAGATATCCCAGCTTGTCCCCCGCATCATACCGGGTGCCCTTGATACGATAGCCGTAAATCACGCGCCTGTTGAGCAGCTCCCGCAGTGCGTCGGTAAGCTGTATCTCCCCCCCGGCCCCCGGCTGCTGTTTATCGAGGATATCGAAAATATCCGGAGTGAGAATATACCGTCCGATAATCGCCAGGTTGGAAGGAGCCTCTTCCGGCCGCGGCTTCTCCACAAGGTCCCTGATCCGGTAGATGCCCCCGTCCAGGACTCCGTCGATCACGCCGTACCGGGAGACCTCGGAGGTGGGGACCTCGTCGAGGGCGATGACAGGACACTTCAGCTCCTCGTACACTTTTATCATATCCCGCAGAAGGACACAGCCCGGGTCCACCACATCATCGCTCAGGATAACCGCAAAGGGCTCATCCTTGACAAAGGGCCTGGCGCAGAGTATCGCATGCCCGAGGCCGAGAGCAACCCTTTGCCGGATATAGGCAAAATTGATATGACTCAGCTTGTTGATTTCCTCGAGGAGCTTCTTCTTTCCGGCATTCCGCAGCTTCTCCTCCAGCTCGAACGCCGAATCGAAATGATCTTCGATGGCTCTCTTGTTCTTCCCCGTAATAACGACGAATTCCTCTATACCGCAGGAAATTGCCTCCTCGACAGCATATTGGATAAGCGGCTTGTCCACGATGGGCATCATTTCCTTCGGTGACGCCTTGGTGGCGGGGAGAAAACGTGTGCCGAGTCCCGCTGCAGGGAAAATCGCCTTTTTTATCGTTCTTTTCATTGCATACCCTCCCGACTCTGTGCTGATGCTGATGCCGGAGACGAGGCTCGAACTCGTATGAAACAGGGTTTCGAGGGATTTTAAGTCCCTTGCGTCTGCCAATTCCGCCACTCCGGCTTCGGCTTGCAGAGCATTCCATTTCTCTTTGCAAAAAAACGCACACTACATAAATAAGATACTAAAAAACAAAGGAAAGTGCAAATTTACCCCAGGGAATTCTCATGAAAAAAACTTCGAAGATCCTGAAAGAGCGAGACGAGAATAATATAGTAGGGTCTCTTCCGGGGAAAAGTCAAATACGGGAGCGGAGCGGAGAGGACGGTCGATCGGCACTCTGCGGAGAAGGGAGCTCCTATCCGAACAGGGAGGGTAATGGTATAATCGAAGGAAGAGATCAGAGGTGTTCCTGCACACCCCAGGAACTCTTTACGGAATGATGGAGGCGCTGCGCATGATACCCGACGAGACGCTCAGGAAGGCCCTGCAGACCGCCCTCTCCCACGGGGGAGACTATGCGGATATTTTTATCGAGAGCAGGCGGACTACCGCCGTACAGGTTGAGGATAACCGGGTGGAAAAGGTCATGGAGGGGACCCTCTCCGGGGCAGGAGTACGGCTTATTCTCGGCGGGAGAACGGCGTATGCGTACAGCAACGATCTGTCGGAGAGCAGTATCCTGGAGCTCGCCTCGGTAGTCGGCAAGGCAGCCTCGGTCGCCTCCCGTGAAGCCGTCATCTGCTTGCAGAAACGGTACCCCGAAGCGACTTTCTCCATCCTGCGCCCTCCCGGAGTTGTCTCCACAAGCGATAAAGTCGCCCAGGTCCTGAAGGGGAACGAGGCGGCGCGGCAATGCGATACCAGGATCAGGCAAGCGTCCGTCATCTACCGGGACTCTCTCCAGCAAGTGAAGATCGCAACGTCGGAAGGCTTCATCGTCGAGGATGAGAGGGTGTACACCATGGGAATGGTACAGGTGATTGCAGCGGAAGAAAATACGGTCCAGACGGGCTATGAGTCCATCGGGGGCCTTGTGGGATATGAACTGTTCGACGAGACACCCCTCGCTACTCTTGCCGTAAAGGCCGCCCGGAGGGCGATCATGATGCTGAGTGCGCGGAAGGCGCCCGGGGGAAGGATGCCGGTGATCATCTCTTCGGAAGCGGGGGGGACAATGATCCACGAGGCCATCGGACACGGTCTCGAAGCGGATCTGGCGCAGCAGCGGCTCTCCGTTTATTCCGGGAAAGTCGGCAGCAGGGTCGCCTCCCCGGTTGTCACGGTAATCGACGACGGCACCCTCCCGAACAAGAGGGGCTCTTTCGGCTTTGATGATGAGGGGACGCCCTCGAAGAGGAATGTCCTTGTAAGGGAGGGCATCCTCACGGGATACCTGTATGACAGGTACACCGCACTGGTGGACGGCGTCCCATCAACCGGCAACGGGAGGCGGGAGTCCTACGGGCACAAGCCCATTCCCCGCATGACCAACACGCTCATCGCCCCCGGAGTTTCGGCACCGGACGAAGTCATCCGTTCGGTGCATTCGGGGCTCCTGGTGCGGAAAATGGGAGGAGGACAGGTAAACACCGTCACCGGTGACTTTGTTTTTGATGTACAGGAAGGATATATGATCAGAAACGGGATCGTCGGCGAGCCGGTACGGGGAGCTACCCTGACCGGGAACGGTCCGGAAGTGCTGCTTTCCATCGATATGGTCGCTTCCGACCTGGGTTTTTCCATAGGCACCTGCGGCAAAGACGGGCAGGGGGTACCCGTATCCGACGGAATGCCCACTCTGCGAATCCCCGAGATGGTGGTGGGAGGAGAAATAAGGTAACTCACCGCCGAGCGCAGCAGGAGGCCTCTTTCCCGGCACCCCGAAACATCATGCGCTGCACGAGGCGCCTGACGAGCACGGCAGGATATGTGTCAAATAGTACACAACAACGAAATTAATCAACACATCCCCCTTTGCCCTCCATTGTTTTATCTGAATTTTTCATTGGCACGTTATTTGCTGACATATACTATTCTAGTATGAGACTGCAGAGGACAATCAAGAAAGAAACCGTTTTTCATGGCATCGGCCTGCACACCGGCAAACACGCGACGGTAAAGGTCAAGCCGGCACCCCGTGACACCGGGGTGGTCTTCTATCGGATCGATAAGGGGGCAATCATAAAGGCGCATGTCCACTCCGTTATCGATACGGCTTTTGCTACGACCATCGGGTACGAGGGAGCAAAGATCAGAACAGTGGAGCATCTCCTCGCCGCAGCGGCGGGACTGGGTATCGACAATCTCCACGTAGAGGTGGACGGCCCGGAAATCCCCATACTCGACGGGAGCTCCCTGGAGCTCACCGGAATGCTCCTTGAAGCCGGCATCGCCAAGCAGGGGAAGAGGATGCCCCATATCGTGATCACCAAACCGGTGGTGTATGAGGATTCCCACGCGCGCGTCGTCGCCCTCCCTCACGAGGGGACGCGCATTTCCTTTTCCATCAGTTTCAGCCACCACCTGCTGGGGCATCAGGAATTGACGATCGATCTCAACGAGACAAACTTCCTGAAGGAGATTGCCCCTGCACGGACTTTCGGGTTTCTCCGTGACGTGGAGATGCTAAGGGCAAACGGCCTGGCCAAGGGCGGCTCGCTGGAAAACGCGATCGTGGTGGGCGACGAGGGAATCCTGAACACCAGCGGGCTCAGGTTCACTGATGAGTTCGTACGGCACAAGGTGCTCGACACCGTCGGGGACATGTCTCTGATCGGCTTCCCGATACAGGGACATATTCTCCTGGAAAAAGCGGGACATACGGCAAACCTCCGCTTCCTGAAGAAGCTGCTCCTCTCTCCCGACTGCTACCTCCTCCGCTCCGAAGTCGATCATATCAGCCATCACGCTTTCCATTACCGGTAAAAAAAAGGGGAATACCCAAATTTCCCGTAGCTTCGGCACTACAAAATGCTTTTGGGTATTCCCTGATCCTATTGCTACTTACTCGCCCGCTCTCTCTTACTTCTTCTTTGCAGTCTTCTTTGCGGGAGCCTTCGCAGCAGCCTTCTTTGCAGGAGCCTTTTTTGTCGCAGCCATTCTGTTCACCCCCTTTCCGTCCCGGGCGCCTCTGCTACCCAAGGAATCCCGGGATTCATTTGTTTTTACGCCCTTCCCAGCAGCGTAATCCTTTTTTCCGAAAGGATACGCTTCATGCCGGAGTCCTTTTTCTTCTTCTGTTTGTATTCGGATTCCTCGATCACCGTGCAGCTTATCTTCTTGCCGAATCTCTTCTCGACCTCCTGCAATCCCATAAGGAGGGCAGGAGCGGAGGATCCTATTACAAACAAGTCGACAAATGAAGGGTCTTCCCCCTCCGCGTAGGGTCCGTAAATGAAGGCGGCCTTGATACCATTCGCGCGGAGGAGGCTCTTAAGGGCGCCGGGAAGTCCGAGGGACTTGGCGATAAGGTCTTTCAGCTCCGAAAAAAGAGGGGAATTATTGTTGGCCTGAAAATATTTCAGGTTCGCAACCTTCTCGCTGTAGACAAGTCCCATTTCTTCCAGTCTGTCAAGCTCCCTTTTCACTCCCGAAGGGTTTTTTCTGAGAAGCTTTGCAATTTCCCGCACATAAAACTTTTCATCCGGGCTGTTGAGAAGCAGCGCCAGGACATCCGCTCGTATCGCTGATGAAAATAGACTTTTAAGCATTCATGCTTCCCCTGAAATTTACTATAAACGATCATTCAGCAATTGTCAACAAATAAATCATTATTTTAAACAAGAGTTGCCTAAAAAAGAACATTCTCTTTTCAGCAACGATCGTTCAAAAAAATGAACCATACTCCAGGAACAGTGAAACAAGCGGCGGTGCGGCTCTTCGACGTACGGCTCTTTCCGCACAGAGGGGAGCGGAAACACAGGAGGGGCGCCCCTGAGGAGGAGGCAAGCGGGGAAATCACGGAGATACGGCGGGTCCGCCCGTTACAAGGAGGAGATGTCGACGGCGCCCCTTCTCAGCAGCGTAACTTCCTCCCCTGCAACGTCGACTATGGTGGAAGGAGCGCTGCCCGCCGACTCTCCCCCGTCAATGATGCAATCGAGAGAGCCGCCGAAATATTCGAGGATCATCGCCAGGGAGCGCGCCGGAGGATGAGCGGAGATGTTGGCGCTCGTCGCCGTGATGGGGAAGGCGGCCTTCAGGGCAAGGCGCAGTGCAAAGGACTCTCCCGGGACGCGCACGGCAACGCGACCCCCCGAGACAAGAGGAGCGGGAAGCCCGTCCCGGGCGGGAAAGAGGAGAGTAAGGGGACCGGGCCAGAAGGTACGCACCAACTCCTCCGCCCGGATGCTGACCGAATCCGCCAGAAGGGGCAGAAGCTCCCTCCTGCCGATTATCAACGGCATAGCCTTCTCCGCCGGACGCTTCTTTATTTCGTAGATCCGCTCAATGGCAGGGAGAATATCATACTTCGCACCGAGGCCGTAAAATGTTTCCGTGGGATAGGCGATAACACCTCCGTTCCAGAGGATGGATGCCGCCTCCTGCAGTGCCGCTTCGAGATTTTCCCGCGTCAGAGTGATGATCATCCCTCATTATACCCCGAACAGGAAAAACCATACAGGGCCGGTCGGCCGGGAGCAGGTCTTGAAAAGATGGGTGCGGATCATTATAATAGAGACGTTGTGGATGCTGAAAGAAGCAGGGTACGCACCCCGCATCTCCCCGTGACAGTGATTCCCCTGATTTATCCGGCTCTTCCTCTTCATTCTGCAGAACATTCCTACTGTCCTTCCTGTAACAGGAAAGTATCCACTGCGTTCTTTGACAGCTCAAAAAAGCGTTATTTCCGAAAGGGTAAACCCTGGGCAACCAGGGGACACAAAGCTGCGGGTCCTTGCGTAAGGCAGAGGACAGCCGGGCTGCCGAAGAAACAGTCGGTCTCTTCCGTCCAGGGCGATACGAAAAGCCTGTTTCCCCGAGGAAACAGGCTTTTTTGTCGTCAAAGACATTCCCGGGTTTCAGACGCGTTTGCCCTGACCGGCACCCCGCTGCAACGGGGTACCGAACGGGCGGAAGGGAGGACCAAAAGCAGTGGAACACTTCAGGGGAGCGCAAAACAGCTCCGTCCATCATTCGTCATGCGAAGGGAAGCCGGCCGCTCCTCCCCGGGACGACCGCAAAGCGTTTCTCTTATTGATAATCCTTATCTGTTCGCTACTCTTTTCATACCCGACCGCCTTCGCCCGGCAACCTGAGGCAGGCACCACCGCTCCCGAAGCAGGAGGGAAGGAGATCAATGCCATCGCCGGGCTTTCCGACGGGAAGGTCTCTTCCGCATCTCGCCTCTTCATCCTCGCGGTGGGCATCAATGAATACAAGAACCCGAAGATGACTCTCCGGTACGGACGGCCCGACGCCGAATCCTTTGTTCGGGCGGTAGAGCAGCACGGGAAGAAGATCTTCAGCCAGGCGGTGAAGCAGACGATCTATGATTCTCAGGCCGTACGGAGCACGGTGGAAGACGCCTTCAAGCGGGTCATCAGTGAGGCCGGGCCGGAAGACGTCTTCGTCTTTTACTATGCGGGGCATGGGGTGATGAGCAGGGAGAATGCGGGAAAGAAAGCGGATTTCTATATGGCGCTTTCCGATGTTACGCGGTTGAGCGGGGACCACGAAATGATCGAGGAGAAGGGGCTCTCCGCGCGGCTCCTCAGGGAGATGAGCATGCAGGTGAAAGCCCGGAAGCAGCTCCTGGTGCTGGATGCCTGCCATTCCGGGGGGGCGCTGGACAACTTCTCCCTCGGAGCGAGTACGGGGGGGAAGGCGGTTCACCAGATGACAAAAGGGCTGGATATCACCGTCCTTGCCGCAGCCGGGCCCACCCAATCGGCAACGGAATTCAGGCAGCTCGGCCACGGCGTATTCACTTTCGCCCTGCTGAAGGGTCTGGCGGGCGAAGCCGACAGCGGGCTCTCCTCCGACGGCACCATTACCGTAAAAGAGCTGGTATCCTATTTGAATACCAAGGTCCCCGAACTCACCAGGCAGTACAAGGGAGCGGTACAGAACCCCGACAGCTTTGCACGTGGAGAGGACTTCCCCCTGGGCGCGCGGTAGAGAGACACGCGAGGGGGACAGGGCGTCCGCTTACAAAGAAAAGCGCACTCATTGCGTTACGAGCAGAAACAGGGGGATTATGACATACCGGCGGATGCGGCTTCCTGGGCGGCAGGAACGGAAATGGGCCCTTAGAGCACTTTCCGGAGAGCAAAGCCTGCTTACCCTCTCCCAGGAGCAGGACCGCCGACCCGGCCGCCCCCCTGATAAGAGGGTCGGGATCGCCCTCCGCAGCCCGCTGCAATGAGGGGAGCGCCACGGGGTCTCCCAGCCTGCCGAGGGCGCGTATAGCACTGATCCTTACGGCAAAGCTCTTCTCCGCCAGCGCGGAGAGGATGAAGGGGACCGCCTTCCGGTCTCCGATGTTGCCCAATGCCTGCACCGCCATCTCCCTTACATAGAGGTCGGGGTCCCCAAGCGCATCGATGAGGGCATTCACGACACGTGGACTCTTGCTGAACCGCCCCAGAGCAGCGGCGGCATTCCATTTCAGGGCGGGGCAGAGCTCCCTCAGTGCACTCATCAGGGCGTCCTCTGCACGGGGGTCCCCGATATCGCCCAGCAGCCGCATGGCCCTGATGCGGATTTTCCAGTCCTCATCGCGGTTGTTCAGGATCGCGATCACGGTCTTTACTGCGCCGATATCCCCGCTCCGCGCCGGTTTTTCCACCGCCTCCAGTTGAAGGCGCTCAGGCGGCACCCTGAGCTCCCCCTGCAGCACCTCCGGGGGCTCCGCTCCCGCCGTACGGATGTTTATACCACCCAGGACCGCAATGAGCAGGAGCAGAAATATTCCCGCACATCTCCTACAAATGCTCGATATCATCCTCTTTCTCCTTCCTGAAGACTTTCTTTTCGAGGTACGATTTTGCGATATCCTTTCCCCCCAGTCCGAAGGCGAGGGAGAGGCCGAAAACAAGACCCCCGAAAAGCAGCGCAAAAGCGATGGCCACGGTATCCTTGCCGATTCCCAACTGCTCGAGGGCCACGGAAAAAGAGAAGACGAATATGAAAAGCCGCACCAGCTTTCCGATGCTGCCCGCCGTCCTCAAACCCGCATTTACCGCGGCGATCAGCGCCGCCCTCTCCAGAAAGCTGCTGACGAGATACCCGAAAAGGACGATGAGAAGAGCGACAAAGATGTTCGGCAGATAAAGGAAAAATCTCTCGAGGAGCCTCTCGATGGCCGGCACGCGGAGGCTGTTCAGGGCGATGATCGTAAAGACGAAGCTCACAAGGCATCCGGCAAACTGCGCCAGGATGGCGGAAAAAGGCTCCCGGATCCCTCCCTTTCTGATGAGCATGTTCACCCCCGACCTCTCGGAGAAGCTGTCCAGCCGCATGAGCCGCAGCAACCGTGCGAGGAGAGACCGTGTTATCCAGGCGGCGAGCAGCCCTATCAGCAGAATGAAAAAGGCGGAGAAAAGGTTGGGAAGAAACTGGACGATCCTTTCCCCAAAGGCCCTCGTCGGCTCAATCAACAGCTTTTCGATTATCTCCTTCATCAGTGCCTCCTGTCAAAAGCGGGAAATCCTGTTCTCCTGCTCTTCCTGCTTTTCTCTACCCCCACTCCGCTGCAAGAAAAGTCTTCTTTCCCTCGAAGACGGAACATAATCTCTCTATCCTCACTTCCACCTCCGCCATATCGCTTTCCCGCGTCTCAAGGACAAAGGACGCGGTCCTCCCGATGTAAAGGGGAGTGAGGGACTTGAGGAGATGTTCCTTATTGATCACTTTCCGGTGCGCTGCAAGGGCAAAACGGTAAATGACATCCACCCACACTTCATCAGGGATGCGGAATTCCTCCCGGGAGGCGCCGGCCGCCCGGGAGAGAAAGCGGAGTGTGTCCCCGTGCAGGATAGTCTCCCAAAGGCCCGTCAGTTCTCCCACCCCGAGCCTGAATTTATCCAGCATCCTGTCCAGGTTCACCAGTACGGGCTCGAGGCCCACCGTATACTGGAAGCCGAAGGTCGGAACCGGCTCCGATGAGGAGACCCCCTTCCAGACGCCGGCATACTCCTCCATCAGATCAAAAGTAGCCCCGACCACCTGATAGAGCATTGCGCTGAGGTCGGTGCCGGGGTCTTTCGGGTCATGGATCTTCGCCCCCAGGAACGACTGACATACCCTGAAACGATTGGCAACGGCGGTGGTGGTCATCCAGATATCGATGCCGTAGCGCGCCACGTCCGTCTCCCACACGTCCTTCGTAAGATAGTAGCGCGCCATCTTCCCTGAAAGGCCGAAATCTCCGCCGATGGGCTGGCGTATCCGTTTCCCGTACAGGGCGCTGGTGAGGGGATATACGATGCTATTGGTGATGGTGCCGTCGTATTTGTGCCGGTGGTAGAGGGGGGCGACATAATCGAACCCTCCCTCCAGCACCGGCTTCAACAGGAGCTCGATCCATTCAGGGGTGATGCTCCTCAGGTCCGCATCCATCACCGCGCATGCCCCTGCCCCTAGGGAGGCGGCTATTTCGAAAATGGTCCTGAACGCGCTGCCCTTCCCCGGGATCCCGTGATACGGAGTGGAGATCTTCTGCAAGGGCTCTACCCGGTGGAAGAGGAGGATGGGATCCTCGGTAGTGGTACGGTGGACGGCATCGATGGTGCCATCCGTGGATCCTCCGTCGGAGTTGACGAGAACAGCCCTCCTGTCAGGGAAGTACTTGGCAAGACCGACCTGCGCCGCACGCACTACGTGTCCGATAGTACGCGCGTTATTATAACTCGGGATGCCGATGACGATATCGCACCTCTGTATCTGTGCAAGGCGCTCCCGTATCTCTTTTCTGAGCGTAACGCTTTTCATGGAAAGTGCGATGGTATCCGTCTCTCCCTTCCTCTTCGCCCCGTCCTATTTTTTTGACTGCCGTACCAGCATCCCTCCCTTCGGGACCACGGCGATCCCCGAAGAGTCGATATGACACTGGAAGTGATTCTTCTCCAGGTTGAAGCCCAGTTCCTCGTTCTCTTTGATGATATTCAGTTTATCGACGATCACCCGTCTGAGGCGGCTTCCCTTTCGCAGCACCACGTCGTCCATGATAATGCTGTCCTCCACGCTGACATTGTCTTCGATGACCACCCCGCTGCGGATGACGGAGTTGCGGATCTTCGCTTTGTGGATGCTGACCCCGTCGGCAATGATGCTCTTTTTGACGGTGCCGTTCAGGATGCTCGCCGCAGGCCCTTCGTAAACAGAGGGATGGATGGGCCACGATCTGTTGTGGACCTGGAAAACGGGGGTTGTCCCCAGCATATCCATGTGCGCGTCATAAAAGGCCTGGATGGTCCCCACATCCCTCCAGTATCCCGCCTCCTCATAGGGCATCGTCCCGGGGATACAGTTCGTGGAGAAGTCGTAGGCAAAGACCTTCCCGGTTTCCACCAGGCCGGGGATTACATGGGCGCCGAAGTCATGCTGCTTTTTCCGCTGCGCCTTTGCCAGCGCATCCAGCAGTATGTCCCGGTTGAAGATGTAGTTCCCCATCGAAACATACGCTCGCTGCGGATCGTTCGGCATGGGGACGGGGTTCTTCGGCTTTTCCTGGAAACCCACGATGCGCCTCTCGTTATCGGTAACGATCACCCCGAAGGAAGAGGCCTGGGCCAGTGGGACAGGACGGGCGGCCACGCTCACGTAGGCATCCCTTTCGAGGTGAAAATCCACCATCTGACGGATATCCATGCGGTAGATATGGTCGGCGCCGAACACGACGACGAGGTGGGAGTTGTGCTCCCGGATCAGGTTGATGTTCTGGAAGACCGCATCAGCGGTGCCCTGGAACCACTCGGGTCCCATGCGCATCTGCGGAGGGACGACCGTTACAAAATGGCTCCCGATGACCGAAGAGAGCACCCAGTTCTGCCGTATATGCTCGATGAGGGACTGGGACTTGTACTGCACCAGGAGATAGATGGAATAAATGCGCGAATTGACGAGGTTGCTCAGCACAAAGTCGGCGATCCGATAACGGCCGCCGAAAGGGACCGAAGGCTTCGAGCGGAATGCGGTAAGGGGGAAGAGCCTCTCCCCCTTACCCCCTGCCAGCACAAAAGCGAGTATGGACGGATGCGCCATTATCTGCTCCTTTCCATGAGGGCGACGGGGAAACGGCTGAACACCTCGTGGAGATAGAGGACTGCTGTCCCCTCCCTCGCCCTTGCCGGAACCGTTTCTCCGGTTAATATATTACGGTAGCGCTCCCCCTCACTGCCGGGCGGCAGCGCAATGAACGAGTCATCCCACACTTCTCCTCCCAGGGGCAGGCTGTCCGGCCCTCTCATGAGCCGGGTAAAGAAACGGGGCGCTGCGACCAGCACCACCGACTCTCCCCATTTCCTCGTAAACGCGCAGACATGGTGCGCCCTCCGCCCCCCCGTCTCCAGGGCGGCGTACTCCCCCTCCCCGAAGAGGCCCCCGGCGCCCCTGCGGTAATACAAGACCTTATAAATCAGGAACAGTTTCACCTTTCCGTCGTGTTTCGTACGAAGCAGGTCCCCCGCGAGGTCAGCAAGGGGTCCTTCGCTTTCCCGCCTCCTGATCTCCGAGAGAGCAGCGATCCGTGTATCATACTCTACCAGCCTCCGGTTGTCCGGGTCCACGAGGCTGAGGTCCCACATTTCGGTCCCCTGGTAAAAGTCCGGGACCCCCGGGGAAGTCATCTTGAGGAGGACCTGGGAGAGGGAATTCAGCATGCCGTACTGCGCAACCCCCTCCTGGAACTCCAGGAAGTCGCGAAGAAAGTGGTTGTCCGGGGAGTCCTTCATTACCTCTCCGATAAAGGACAGGAGTGCCTCCTCATAGGCCGTGTTCTGGTTTATCCAGCTCGTGGTGACTTTGGCCTCCCGCAGCGCTTTGATCATGTATTCCCCGATCCTGCCCTTGAAATTCTCATAGTCAGCCCCGCCCGACAGGGTGAGCGGCCACGC
>JADLDZ010000071.1 GCA_020846375.1 Nitrospirales bacterium
AGGAGGCCGGCAAGCAGGGTAGTCATGAACAGGACCGAGATGACGGCGGCAAGGTAAAGAAAGGGGACGCTGAAGCGGATCTCCCAGCCGAAGGATATTTTATTGACCACATGGATGAAGATCAGGCTCATGAGCGGCCCCATGAGCCCCCCCAGAAGAATTCCGGTCATCCCGACAATGCCCGCAGAGAGGAGGAGGGTCTGCCGTATCTGGCTCCAGTCTCCGCCCAGGTAGCGGATGATGCTGATCTCTCTCCGCCTTTCGATGACAAAGGCGAGGAGGGCATTGACCACCCCGATGAGCGAAACCGCTATGGAAATAAGCTCGATGGCGTACGTAATGGCAAAGCTCTTGTTGAAAATGGCGAGCACCTTTTCCCGCAGGTCGTCGTTGTCCAGAATTTCGAGGGAGAAGCGCCCCGCGAGCCTTTCCCGCATCATGCGGGCAAACCGCCCGGCATCGGCTCCTGCGTGCAGGTAGACACTGACCTGCGTCGCGTCGTCCAGCCCCCAGTACTCCCGCAGCCATCGCCTGTCCAGGAAGATGAACCCTGAAGTGGTGGAGTAGCTCGAAAAGGTATCGCTGATGACGAAGCGCTTCTTTCCCTTCGGCGTCGGGAGATCGAGGGTATCCCCCTTCTTCAGCCCGTACCTGATGCTCAGGTAACGGGAAATGGAGACCGCCTGCTTCCCCTCAAGCTCCCGGCTCTCCTTCCGCTCCGGGGAGAGCTTCCTTTCCAGTCCGATATCCGCAAAGCCCGCCACCACCTTCCTCCCGAAAAGGTCGAGGCTCAATGCTCTGAACCTGTCCACGCCCTTCACCCCCGGCAGGGATGCGATGAGAGATACCGCCTCGTCCGAAAGGGGAGAGAAGCAGAAATTCGAGGCGCAGGAGGCAGGCTTGACATAGAGGTCGGCGGATATATTCCTGTCGATCCATGCCGTGAGGGAGGTCCTGAAGGAGAAGATAAGCAGCAGCAGGGCGATGATGAGGGCGCTGCTGATGGCGACGCTCATCAGGGCGATGGAGAAGCGATAGATATTCCCCCGCATGTCGCCCAGCGTAACTCCCGCCATCGCCCTGAACACTCTCTGCGCGGGCACTCTCACCCACCGGAGGACGAGAGCGAGGAAGGAGGGGGATACAAGGGTGAAGCCGACGATGAGGAAGAGGATGCCCGCATAGGCAAGGAAGGGGAACTCGAAAGGAAGGAAGTGATAATCGACCCCTGCGAGAATGCCCCCGGAGAGGATACAGCCGATGCCCCCCAGGGCAAGGGCGCCCCGGTACTTCCGGTACCTTCCTTCAAAAGTCCCCTCCCGCGCACTCTCATGGGGCCTGATTCTCGATGACTCATAGGCGGGGACTGCAGAGGCGATGAGGGACACGCACAGCCCGATAGCCAGCGCACTCAGGATATCTCTCCCGGTGAGGGAATAATCGGAGAAGGAGACGGTGCGGTACATGCTCGACAGGGTCTGCTCCACCGCCAGGACGGAGAAGTAGGCCGCGCCCTGTCCCAGGAGGACGCCCACTGCGGAACCGACGCCTCCGAGGAGCAGCCCCTGCACGGTAAAGAGCGCCACCACCATCCCCTTGTCCGCGCCCATGCCCCGGAGGATCCCTATCTCCGTTCTCCTTTTGACAACCGATATGAAGATCGTATTGTAGAGCAGGAACATGCCCACCAGGATGGCGATAAGACTGACGAACTGGAGGTTATAGCGGAAAGAACTGACCAGAGAGTCCTGGTCCTTGACAAGCTCCTCCTTCTCCACCAGGGCGAGGTGGGGAGGGAGGAGCTTTCGAATTTTCTCCGCGCCCGTTTCGTCAGCTGCCACATCGATCCGCGAAAGGAAGCCCACCTTATGAAAGTACTCCTGATAATTGCCGATATCCATGATGACCATGGCGGGGGTGAGATTCGTCATATCCAGGACACCGAGCACTTTGAGGAGATACTCTCTGTCATACACCAGGACCCGAAGCGTCTCTCCCGGTTTCACCGAGTGTGTATCGGCAAGCGCCTTCGTTATCAGGACACCGTTCAGCTCCGTGAAGAGTCCTCCGCCCTCGTACACCCCGCCGGGAGACAGACCGAGGAAGCGGAGGGCTTTTACCGTATCGATGCCGTTGATGTCGAGGGATTCCCCAAGGCGGGGGGCATATCCGCTCGTCTTCAGCACCGGGAGAATGTCCTCCTCCACCCGGAGCACCTTCCCGTATATCTCTTCCCTGAAGTCGATGCCGGAAATGTCCAGTATCTCATAGCGCGCGTGTGGGTGCACCCCCCTGATATCCGCCTCGAAGGCGGAGACGGCGCGGTCAGACGCCACCCGCACGCCGACAAAGAGTCCGATACCGAGGGCGACCCCGATGATGGAGAGGAGGGTCATGAACTTCTCCTCCCGTATATTCCGCAGCACCAGGAGGCGTATGAGCTTCAGCAGACGCATCAGCCCACCGCTCCGTCCCGCAGCCGTATCCGGCGGTGGGCGTATTTCGCAACGGGGTATTCATGCGTCACCAGCACCACTGTCTTCCCCTCTTCCTCCACCAGCTGTTTCAGCAAGCCCATGATGATCCCGCCTGTCCGGCTGTCGAGGCTTCCGGTGGGTTCATCCGCCAGGATGATCTCCGGATCGTGCACGAGGGCGCGGGCAATGGCGACCCGCTGCTGTTGCCCCCCGGAAAGCTGATGGGGATAGTCGTCCTCCCTTCCTTCCAAACCCACGCGCCGTATCAGGTCGAGGACCTTCCGCCGGTCCTCGCAGCCGTTCAGGAGCAGCGGCATCTGTATGTTCTCAT
This sequence comes from Nitrospirales bacterium, assembly GCA_020846375.1. Classification (GTDB taxonomy): domain Bacteria; phylum Nitrospirota; class Thermodesulfovibrionia; order Thermodesulfovibrionales; family Dissulfurispiraceae; genus Nitrobium. Next base: position 2,809 of record JADLDZ010000071.1, read on the forward strand.
AGGCCGTTATCGCGGGCAGGAG